>JAWCMB010000017.1:16056-34050 GCA_038850115.1 Thermoproteota archaeon | reverse complement strand
CGCCTCGAAAAGCTTATACTTTATAGAGGAACTCCCACAGTTTACGACAAGTATCTTCGACAATTCCTCTCACCCGGCTGAACGCGCTAAAACAGAAACCACCGCTATGGCTCCGACAATGTCCTCAACCTTAGCACCCCTGGAGAGGTCGCTGACAGGCTTCCTGAAACCCTGGAGAATAGGGCCGTAGGCTCCTGCCCCACACACGTGTTGAGTAAGCTTGTAAGCAATGTTTCCAGCATCCAAGCTCGGGAATATTAGGACGTTTGCTCTCCCGGCCACTGGGCCAGGATCCCTCATTTTTCTCCTAGCCACCTCCATTACGAGCGCAGCATCCGCCTGAAGCTCCCCATCCACCTTTATCCCCGGCTCCCTCCTCCTAACGATCTCCACAGCTTTAACCACCTTATCCACAAGCGGGTGCGTCGCACTCCCCTTGGTGGAGAAGGAGAGCATCGCTACCCTCGGCTCCCAGCCTAATAGTTTTCTAACGCTTCTCGCCGTGGCTACCGCTATGTCGGCAAGCTGCTCAGGAGTCGGGTCGGGGTTTACGGCAGCGTCAGCATATACTAGGATGCCGTTCTCGCCAATATTCCTGTTTACGGTCTCCATTATGAAGAAGCTTGACGGTGTTTCAACACCCTCATCGTACCCGATTACGAGATGGCTGGCCTTAATAACGCTCGCAGTAGTGGTGGAGGCGCCGGCAACCATGGCGTCAGCCAGACCTGTCTTAACCATCATGCACGCGAAGTAGAGCGGTTTGCTCAGTATTCTTCTCGCAACAGCCTCGCTCACGCCCTTCTCCTCCCGAGCCCTACAGTACTCTTTCACGAAACCCTCTAAGTAGCCTGAGGCCAACGGTTCAAGGACTTCAACCCTGTTCAGAGATAAGCCGAGCTCAGAAGCATCCCTCCCAATAGCTTCCCTTGAGCCCAGGAGTATTGGTCTCGCAACATCCTGTTCCACAGCAGCGACAGCAGCCCTCAGTATCCTTTCATCCTCAGGCTCAGGCAGGACGACCATCATCGGCCTCTCCCTAGCCCTATTCTTTATAAGCTGGATTATGGACAACCCGCCGGGGGAAAATTGGAGGAATTTTATAAACTTTTTCAAACCATCTTAACCGTCGAGCCGCTATCTGAGCCGCAACGTTTCAACAATACGCAGTTTCCACCGGTTAGCCTGGTGTCAGAAAGCCGTCTACACCAGCTTGAGAAGCCGAGGCTTCTCTGTTACCTCGAGTATCGTGGAAAAAAGCCCTTCGAACGCCGTCTTCACACTCCTGTCGTGAGCAGGCTCGTTCAACATAAATATTGCTGAACCATCCTTAGCGGAGACAAGTTCGATCGCGTGTCTAGCGAATGCGTATGCTTGCTCCATGCTGGTTGAGAGAATCATGTCAGAGATGTCGAGAATTATCCAGGTGTGCATCTCCGAATCTAAAGACCTGTTGATAGCGTTAATCATCTGAGTAACATCATCGAAGGAAACGCTTTCACCAGGCTTAGCGCCCATGGTTACCACGGGTATAAGCTTAACGTTCTCCAAGGCCGGAATCTGCGACAATACTCCGCTCGCAGGCCTCAGAAGCATGACGCATCTTTCAGTGTTAGCATATATCTCGCGCACAGCCTTAGCCACATATGGCTCGTAAAGGTATTTCGGATTGTATTCGAAAAGTATTTTCTTACGGAGGAGCCGGTCGTGCGTCAAGCCGAAGGCCTCTGAGAAAGTGTTCAGATCATCAACATCACTATCCTCCATGCGAACAAGCCTGGTTATTCGCGGCCTACCCATTTCCAAAGTCAGTCTATCAACCAGAGAATAATAAGTCTTCCAGACACCCTTAGCCGCGCAATTAAGCATGAATATTCTTCTCATCACCCCAAGATAGTTTTCGAGAAGAGAAGCGTCTTCACTCGCTATGTAGCTTAAGACTGCTGACAGAAGCGCGTTGAAAGTTCCAGTAACCGTTTCAACCCTCCTCCCATTGGGAATTGTCCTGACATAGGCGATGACGCGATCCATACCTATCTCCCCGTCTGTCGAAACATCAAGATGCTTCGCCACATCCATGCTCCTAATCTTCTTGAAGAACTCGGGTGCGAGCGGACCAGTTATAAGCTTTCTAACAGGCAGAAGCAGACGCCTGTAAAGGCGGAGAGCAGCCTCCCACTCGGGAAGACCCTCTAAGGACGCGTCGGGGCTGATGAAAGCCAGAAACTCGCCTGAAGCCAACCCGTATATAATATCGGTTTTCTTAAGGTACTCCTGGTGATTCATAACGATGGTTTTAAACGCCTCCTTATCCTCCGGCGATTTTAAATTGAAATACATGCTTTCAAGAACACCCATTAACTCGTCCGCAGCCCTATGAGTCCAGTCTCTGTCCTCAAAGTACTCCAGTGTTTTATCCAAAGCCTGAATATTGTTAAGACTCTCGATCTTCTCTGCGTTCAAAATTATCCGCAGCCTGTCATAGGTAACAACGTCGCTGAGACGAGTCTTATCCAAGTATTCCAACAGATCCATGGTCTTCAAGCCGAGTTCATCCGGCGGAGCCACGTCGAGAAGCTTGTTAAGAAATTTCTGATAAGAATCTGTCAACGGATTGCCCATGCTTGTTAACACCACCTCTTTATGGGGCTGTATCTGGAAACCATACCAGATAAACATGAATGAAATGAAATAGAGAAGACCACCAATGTGTGGGATATCCTTCCAAATTAACATGAGGGCATTAGTAAAAATCACGCCAAGCAATTGGAATACGATGACACTCCATAGCATTAAGCTATACTTTCGGCGTAACCAAGGCACTTCTGCTTTCTTTCTTAAATAATTTAGGTGAAATACGACTAAAAAGCAATAAGAAAACAGATAAATGAATACAAACACGCCCTCTATACTTGGATTCGCCCAGAACTTCCGACCATAGATAGACCATTCTGTGCTATAAGGAATGAAGACTGAAACAGTAACAATAAGCATCGGTGGAATGATGCACAGCCAATTTTTCTCTTTTCCTAACAATGCTCGGACGAAGATTAGCAATAGCGCTATAGATATGAAATAAAGAGAGTTAGAAAATCTGAATAGTTTCAGAGCAGTTTCCGGATCAATAGTGCTTGTGAACAGAAAATTTACGAATAAATATGATGAAGATATTATGCCAAATATGAAGAACAGAAAATGCAGTAAAGACTTTCGATTTTTCAGCATAATATAGAAGGCTGTGATAAGTGAGATAAAGGCAGAAAACAAGTAAGTTAAGGACCACGGTACAATTTCCATTGGTAACATGTTTAAACCTCCCGTAATAGTTCAACAATATCCTGTCTTTCCGGAGGTATTATCTTCGGAGGTTTGATTTGTCCTACTGGAAAGCCCTGTCTGGCACGTTTCATAGAGTATCTGATGAAGGCCCCTTTCTTAAGATATTCCACCTTAATGAGTTCCCATGGGACTTTCTGGTACTGCTTAACATACTCGTTAAAGTAGTAATTAAGAGAGCACAGAGCATCGAATATCCTTCTTGTAGCTTCATCTTCAGATAATCCCCAGGTGTTTTCCATGAGTATCATAAGCTTCTCTCGTCCATCGAAGCTCTTTGTGAAAGCCCACTTATCCGATAGACTTAAGCCAGCTCTTGCCATAATCTGTATCGCGACGGCCTCAGTTATCATCGGGTATCCTCCAATCATAATGATCGCTTTATTACGTCCCCAAAAGGAGAAAATTGGCGTCCCGTCGTCTCTAAAACTATTAACACGAACTATGTCTCCAGGCATGTATCTTATAAAGAGTCCGCCAAAGGCCGTCAGTACGACCTCATAAGTTTCCCCCATCTTCACATCCTTTAATCCAACCAACTCCTGTTTTTCGTTTAAAAATTCAAAATAACAGCTTCTTAAGTTCGGTAAAAGTTGATTTTTATTATCTGAAAACCCGAACATTGGCAATCCTAGCTCTGTAACACCGTAGATACAGAAAGGCTCAACTCCCAACTTCGTTCTGAAGTAATCAAGATAAAGAGTAGTATCCACGCCACCGATCATGAGCCCCTTTAGGTCAAGATAATCCCTAATATTCTTGGATCTTCTGGAAAGTTTAGCTTTAGCTAATTTCTGTACGAGGTAAATTTTTGCCGGACCCAGCTCTACAGAATTATAATACTCCGTAAAAAGATCAGTAGGATTTGAGAAATATTCACACATAAGATAAACACTTGGGGCACTACCTCCAGCTAGGTTAACCTTATGACCTTTCTCGAGATATTCTAAAGCGAAGAAGAAGCGCCTTCTAGCATCAGGAATTTCATCCATCACATCTACCGGCGGCACATCTACAACTATGCCTTGAGATGCTTTTCTCCCCCAGCCAGAAAGAAATGGCGCTGAAGGAGTAAAATTTAGTCCTTTATCCCCAACCCGAAATTCCGTGTCACCCCACCTATCACTGCAAGCTAATAAGGTTGTGGCTATGACATCCTTTTTGTAATTTTCCCAAAAAAGGGAACCATGAATAACCCATTTTGGTGCCCCCACAGTTCCTGTAGTCCTCGCTTCAAACGAAAAATTTCCGATGATGTATTGGGAGAAGGGCTTCGCTGCAATTCTTCCAATCCGCTCATAGTATTCCCAATACAGCTCCCCAGGCATTCTGGGCAAGGTTTTCTCCAAGTTCTCCATTTTTTGCGCGAATTCAAGCAGCACAGGGTAATCGCTGTAACTCGTTACCGGAATATCGTTAATCGTCTGAAAACCGTTTGGGCAAAGGATTTTAGCCTGAGCAGTCCTTCCCCATCTGGCTAGATGCTCCTTCAGCAGGGCCTCGTTGATCTCCAGCTGCTGCTCGAAAGGTTTTTCATAGAACCCGCAGTACTCCCGCCATAGATCGGCACTGCTAATCAAAGTCCCCCTTTCATATCCCTCAAACTCTCTTAAAGCTTTTTCTTCCGCCTCCACGGCGGGATAGAGAACCTGTTCGTAGCCTAGGCCCAGCAAAGACTGCACTCTCTAATCATCGAATTTCAGGGTAGAGGTCTAGGACTATTCCTGAGCCCTTGTCCACGTGAAGCCTGTAATACTTGGTGTCATGGTTTGTAGCCCTCATCTTGAGTATCATCAGCCTCTTGTCAAGCCTGTTTCCAACCACCACCGACTCCATTATTATGATTCCGTCGGATACGAATTCCTCCACGCCCATTCCTATTCCCTTGCTCCCCCAGGGGTTTTCAGCGATCATTATCGTCGTGCAGCCGAGGTTTTTCAGCATCCTGGCGAGAAGGTTTACAACAGCCCTAACCTCTGATTTCCTGCTTAAAGCCATGTTTAGGGCTGAAACGGAGTCCACAACAACCCTGTCCGCCTTAAACTTCCTCGCCTCGTCCACTATAAGGCTTACAACGTCTTCAACACCGATCTTAGCCATCGTTGGGAACTCCACTATTTTAACCATGCCTTTCTCCTCAAGCTTTGAAAAATCCCATCCTAGGCTAGCCATGTCTGCTTTAAAATGCTCCCCGGTTTCGCTCATGCAGATGTAGAGGCCCTTCTCACCGTATAGCGATGCCCCGTTGTATATGAACTGGGCTGAGAGAATGGTTTTGCCGACTCCAGCGTTCCCGGCGACGATTATCAGCCCGCCCCTAGGCACTCCCCCCTCTATGAGGCCGTCGAGCTCGCCTATTCCAAAGGGTGCCCTGTTCATGGTTCTCAAACCTCCGAAAGTATTTCTGAGAACTTCATCAGTATGACGCTGCTGTCCTCGGTTAAGGATGATATTTCCACGCTTCCGCCTGTTAGGGATTCGAGCAGCTGTGTCATAATGCCTCTGAACATGAACCGGTTTATCCGAAGGTTGTTTAAAGTAGCCTTTATCGCCCCGCTTCCAACCCTTTCAAACAAGACGCCTCCCCATCCTCTTAGGACACATATTTTCGAAAGGTTTGTTAAAACGTCTTCAACAGAAGTCTTGCCGCCGGTCATCTCCTTAATCTCCTCAAGCAATGCTTGTCCAACTCCCTTACCGGCGTAGAAGAATATTACGTCTGACGCGGTGTAATACATTGTTTTGAAGGATTTTTCAAACTCGCTCCACTCCACGGGTGAAAACTTGAACTCAACAGTGTCGTTCGAGCTGAACAAGAGGCTCCTAGCGTAGTCGCTTAAAACAGGCTGGTAGCCCAGTATTATTCCCTCGTTCTCCATCCTGTTTATCCTGCGGGCGATCGTCCGATCCGATACTTCAAGACGCTTAGCGATGTCGCGGTAGCTCTGCTTAGGGTTGCTGCAAAGTATGCGGAGTATCTCTAAATCCAGCTTGTCTAGCGGGTCCATTTTCAATTCTTGATGTGCTGGGCTCCAAAATATATACTTTTCGATAAACGTAATTTTTTACTATACTCGACATTTCTAAATTACAATTCTCGACAAAATTTTGCCAGCAGGCGTTTTCCGACAAAAATGTTAAAAAACGACATTAACAATATCCCTAATGCGAAAAAAATTTTCGGCAACAATATTGTAAGTAACTTTTTGAAAAGACACCGGTTTAAAGCTTGGAGCCGCATTCAGCGCAGAACCTGGCACCGGGAGAATTTTCAGCGCCACACTTGGGACACTTCAACATTGAGAGCGGCGCACCGCAGTTCGTGCAGAATTTTCCTGCCCCAGCCGGCTTCCCGCAAACAGGGCACACGGTTTGCGTAGGTCCGATCTCCCCTTTAAAAACCTGTGTTGTCTTCGCCTTCTCCCATATCTGGTCCCTCCGGACGGTTGCTCTTGCAGCAGCCACTTCCGCAGCAGCCCTGGGCGCATCGTCCACGCATAGACCCTCCTCATCGTTCCAGCAGACGTCGCAAACCCACCTCATGCATTTCGGACACTTGTGGAAATGCCCCATGGCCTCGTTCTGAGCCAGTTTAAACGCTTCCTCATGCTCCTTATGCCATTCTGGAGACATCCCGCGGAATCTTTCAGCAATAACGTCAGCACCCTCCTCAACATGGTAGCCTATTCCCCTTCCCGCAACGGATGAGGCTATGGATGCGGCTCTACCTAGGCCTCTCAGCAGGCCCGCCTTCTTATAGGTTTTCGACTCGATGAAGCTCGTCTTATAACCGTCTTGACATATGTCGCAGAAGAAGGTGAATTGAAAACCAGCCTCAGTACTATTATCCGCGTAATTCCTCGTAAAAGGTATGAAGGGCACTCTCCAACACCTCTATACTTTGAATAGCGGGAAGGAATATTTGAAGTTTACTGAGAAGATAGGGTTATATTCACCTGCGCAACAATTCTGGTGTGAATACGCTTGGCCAGCTACAGGAAACCCTGTAAGTATTGCAACCAGCTGATCCCGCCGAATTCGACAACGTGCCCGGTTTGCGGAAGGGTAAATCCTTTGGAGACAAGGTGCCCAAGGTGCCGTGCACCAGTTGAGCCCCACTGGGTAAGTTGCAACTCGTGCGGGCTCGCTCTAGTGATCAACTGTCCAAAGTGCGGACAGCCCACTTTCTTCGGCGACTATTGTCAGAGCTGCGGGGAGAGACTGGTCGTGGAGTGCAAGAAATGCCACACGGTGCAGCCGCCGGTAGGCGCGAAGTGCATCAAGTGCGGGAAACCCCTTTAGAACCTTTAAACCACTCCTATTTTGGAACCCTGGCGAATAACTCCGGCAACCTCTTCCTCCTGTAAACATGATACTCGTGCAGTATTATTGCTATAGCGATGACCACTATCATAATAGCCAGTATCAGGAGAATGGTTTGTGAGAGAGTCATTCCAACCCCTAGGATTTCTAGGAAGACTTCTAGGTCGAACCTGGTGAAGCTGTCGCGAGTAAGCGAAACCCGTTTTTCCGCCAAGAATTGACCGTATGAAACCTCTACGGTGTATTCCCCGTCAGGCAGCTCAACCTCCGCGTTGCCACCCTTATCTGTAAGAACCCTGGCAAGCTCAAAACCATCCTTCGTAACTACTACGCCAGCACCCTCTAAAGCCTGTCCTTGAGCACCCCTCACCATTATGGTTAGGCTATGCACGTTTGAAGGCGTTACGGTTTTTTCCCCGCTCGTCGTAACCCATATTTTCTGAAACATGAGGTTTGAATCAAGCCATTTAGCTGACACCGTGTAGTTTCCCGATGGAACCTGCGTCGCCAAGACTTCGCCGTTCGCATCAGACTTACCCAAGTATACTTCCTCCAGATAAACATCAGTATTCGTCAAGGGCCTCCCCCTTGGAGACAGTAGTCTTAAAACAACGTCGTGGATGGGCATTACTATGACGGTGTCCTCCGTTACGGTTGTCTTCACGACAGCCTTACTGCCATACCTGCTCACCCATTCGGCGGTTAGCCTGTAGCTTATCCTCGGCATCCTCTCAAAAAGCAGGGTTCCAGACTCGTCTGTAAAACCGCTTATCCCCCATTCCTCAAGGATGACGTGAACGTTTTTCAACGGCCTACCTCGAGCATCTTTGAGAGACATGACCATGTCGCCAACGTTAACCCTGAATATTTTAGCCTGCGAGGCAGCGTATTCAGAGGTAGTGGCATAGGACTCAGGACGTATACCCAAGTATATGTATTGGTGCTGAGGCTCGTCAGTATAGCTGTCGAACACCACTACTGAGGACACTGGGCCAAGAACCTCGCTGCAGCCGGCAGGCCTATAATAAACTATAATGTAGTATTTCCCGTAGAACCTTGCCCATCCTGATCTTCCGTTGAAAGTTACGTGTTGAACGTACTCGTCTCCGACGGGTTGTGGGGGAACATTGTTTGAAATAGGATCCCACTTGGGGTTTACTGGTTCGCCCGTCAGCATATTGTTCTCGTCGAGCCAGAACCATCCTCTGAGAAGGTTGAACCCTATGTCAACCCTGTCTCCGGGCTCGATCAAAAGGGGTGGAACAGCGTTCCCAGCTCCAACATAAAGGGTTCCAGCATGCCCGTACTCGTCTGTCATCGCGGCTGTCACGTTCCCCCCAGTGTAAGCATCGACCACGTATACCCAGGCCGCATCCAGAGGCCGCCCGTCTTCAGTAACCAGAGTAATCATGAGCCTCGCGTTCCAGTCGAGATGTACTACTGTGCTGTCCCAGCCGGACGCATTCTCCACCTTTAAGATGCTTAGTGGGAAAATGCTTATTACCAATAGGAGTGAGAATACTGCTGTCACATTAATCCTCAGATTAGTCTTTCCCTCCATCTGTCCTACTAGGCTGAGAAGAGTGGTTTAAACATTGTTTTACAATCCTTTAAATAACGAAAAGACAGAGGTATTCCGGGTTTCCAGCCTTATTAAGCCGGTTCTTATGCCTATTACCCGAGGCTTTTCCACATCTTAATGGAGGAGAGCTTGCTGCTGCCGCATGGTGATCACGAGGACTGGCCCCACTCTACCTCTATACGCTACACGATATGAGAATGGAACCTGGGCTTCATTTATTGAACGGGGAGCACCCTTGGATTGTCGAATTTTCATAATTCCTTGAAAAAGGGTGGGGGAGGAGCTCTTCCCCGGAGGCTTGCTTTCCACTGCCAGCATCACTGGCACGCGGACTCTTTGAGGCTAATGGTTCTTCCTTCAAAAGAGGGGTTGGGGGAGAATCTAAGTTCTCCTCGCTTGCGATTGCTAAAAAGAATGAGAAAACGTTTGTTAAAAGGACTATAAGCAGGGAGAACGCTAATCCTTCCATGAAACTTTCCTTCAGATCATCTGAATCTGGCGCCATCCCCTGCCCTCCGAGAAAATCAAGAAAAACTCGTTTAAATGAATTGTTTCATCAGCCCGCTTACAAACAGGCTCGACCTTTAAAAACTGTTTGCAAAGAAAAATATTTACCGGATATTCGTCCAAATGCTCAGCCAGAACTCCAGCATATCTCGCGAAAAACTGTTCCCCATATTTACTGAAACGTAGCGAAAATAGCCGCGCTTTTCCCCGATGCCCTTAACAAACAAGTTTAAGAAATGCCGTGGTTTCACTTTAAACGGTGGCGAATGTGATCGTAGTTGAGACAGAGCTTGACGTTAGACCAAGGAGCAGGAGAATTATTGTAACCTGCTTAGGAGAGTGAGTAGTAGAAAATGGTTAGTGTTAAAAATGGCACGTACTTAGCGCATGCTAGACAAGGAGAGGGATTCAATCTGAATACGATATGAAGCAATAATCGCACTGAAGACCAAGAAAATGCTTAAAAACCACTGTAAGGAGTAAACGTACTTACACATTGTCCTCGAAAAGAATATGGTTAAACGATTCTAATAATGAAGTCGATTTATGGGAACTAGCCCGTGAGAAAGCCGGTATGCATAGGTATTCAACTCTTTTCACCGCTCAAGATGTTCGCGATTTTCTGAGTACAGAAAAAAAGATTCAGGATGCGGTAGAATGGTGTAGAAAAACGGGTGTAACACATGTTTTCATAGAATCGTTCCGAGATGCTTACCAGGCTGAACGGGAAAACTTGCTGCAAGCCAAGAAAATTTTTCAGAATAATGGTTTTCAAGTAAGCGGATGCGTCACTACGACGCGTGTAGGCAAGGTTTCTACAGGGTGGAACTTAATATCCTGTTATACAGATATAGCTACACAGAATCGTCTCCAAGAAATTTTCGAATACACTGCAAGCATTTTTGACGAAATAATGATAGATGATTTTCTATTTACAGACTGCTCATGCCCCGAATGCGAAGAGGCTAGGAAGAAAGGCATGGTTATAATCGGAGACAATAAGTATCCTGTTCAAGGCGAGGCTTGGAGGGATTATAGGTGCGAACTCATGGTCAGGCTTAGCGATGACAGGATTCTGAAACCCGTTAAAAGAATTAATCCTAAGGCGAAGGTGATAATCAAGTATCCCCAATGGTATGAAATGTTTCAGGATAGAGGATACGATGTGAAGAGGGAGACTGAAATTTTCGACAGGATTTGGGTTGGAACCGAGACTAGGAATTATAATGACGCTAGATGGGGAGGAGTAGTACAGTATGCAGCATATTTCATAATGAGATGGCTTGGTGAAATAGGAGGAGAAAAATGTGGAGGAGGATGGTTTGACCCCTACGGTACAACTGAGGAGACTTACGTAGAGCAGGCGCGGCAAACCATCTTAGGAGGAGCCAGAGAAAGCCTGCTTTTCTGCTACGGATCACTCCGCGAGGGCGCGCGTGCTACAGGGCCTAGAAACGTTTCCGCTTTAAGAAGAAACATGCCGGAACTTCTAGAAGTCGCAATAAACGTCAGCAAGAGAAAGCCTATAGGAGTAAACGCGTATAAGCCTTCAAATAGCCATCCTGGTAGAGAATCAAGGGTTTTCGATTTCCTCGGAATGCTAGGTGTACCGCTAGTTCCATGCCACGAGTTTCCTGAAAAAGCCAAGGCAGCCTTCTTCTCATTTCATTCGCTTGAGGACCCTAGTTTAATTATGAACCTTGAAAAGCTCGTGGCGCAAGGAGCCCCGGTGGTAATTACAGACGGCTTGGCAGATGCAGTCCGAGGGAAAGTAACGCTGGGCCTTCAGAATGTTGAGATACTCTCCGTAAACGGTAACCCGAAGAGCCTTTTAGAGATGTCGGAAAAAGAAATCAACCATATTAGGAATAAGGTCCTTAAGCCTTTCGGAGTCGAGTTTGAAGCGCCCTCGTGGACTGGGCTCTACATATACAATGATGGAAGCTGGGTTATAGAAAACTTCAGGGACGAGCCTATTAGTGTGGTGTTGAACGGACGACGAATAAGAATAGAACCACGTAATTGGACCTACGAATGGAAATGAAGTTATAGCCATATTAAGATGAGCTGCTAACACACTTATTCCTCTTGTTCTAAACACTTATCTTAACATTGTTTTTCTTAAGAAACATGTTTAAATCATCTCTGAAGGGTAGGGCTGTTATCGCACCCGGTTTCGTGACAACCAGGGCTCCAACCGCATTAGCAACCTTAATGCATTTTTCAACCTCTAAGCCTTTGCATAAGCCGACTAAGAGGCCAGCGTTCCAACCGTCGCCGGCCCCAGTTACATCTACAGCGTTAACCTTAAACGCAGGAGCTGAAGCCTCCGGGCCACCTTTGACTTTCACGAACGAACCATGTTCACCGAGTTTAACACCCACTATTCTAATACCGTACTTTAAGGCTTTTTCAGCAACCCTTCTCGGATTACTTGTTCCGAAAATAAACTTTGCCTCTTCCCTTGAAAAAGTCGCTATGTCTGCCAACTTAAGAATTTGAACATACGTTTTCCTAAGGATATCCTCTGAACCCCAGACATCAAGCCTAAGCGTGGGGTCGAAAGAAACATCAACACCGGAATTCTTAGCATGCTTCACCGCCTCAATTACTGCCTGCCGAGCAGGGTTTTGGGAAAGCGCGAAACCCGACACATGTAAGATTCTTGCTTTAGATATGTAGTCGTAATCAATATCCCTGGGCGATAATAAACTGTCCGAAGTATGCTTTAACCATGGGCTTCGGTAGAAAATACACACCCATCCTCTAACAGGATCCTCTACGATGAATGCGAGTGTTGTCCTAACTCCTTTCTTAACCTTAACGCGTGACGTATCAACATTGTTCTTTTTAAATTCATCAAGAATAAACCTTCCGAAAAAGTCGTCTCCAACGGCTGCTATTGCTCCTGCAGCAACACCCAGCCTCGCAACCCCAACTATAGTATTCATCGGAGCCCCTCCAAAGCATTTTTTGAAGGTCGCAGCCTTGTCGAGAGAAGTGTGTTCAACCCCTATGAAATCTATCAGGACTTCCCCGATACCGATAACCTGAGGGCTAGACATGCTCCAGCATACCTTTAAGCAGTATTTATCTTTTAACAGTTTAAGCCCATAAGGACCATTGCATGCTTAATAGCATATTCTGTTTTAAGCAGAACGAGGTTTAAACATTTTGAAATTATAAGCAAGTTGAGAGGAATCTAAACTGACAACGGCTTTGTTAAGTACGAGATTAGAGGAGCAACAGTCATCATAATGCTGAGTGAGGCTTTAGGCAAAGCAGAAACATTTTTTAACCCTGATCCTAATAGGAAAAACATGGGGCGTAGGATGTGGCGCGGTATTCACCTGATATCCAACAGCAATGATGATATTGATGCTTTAGTCAAAGAGGTTCCTAAGCTGACAAATATTGGTGTAAACGTCCTCATGGTTGAAGTGGATTATAGCTACGCTTATTCCTCACACCCCGAGCTACGGGGCCCGGATCCAATAACATTCGACCATGCGCACATTCTGGTTGAAGAGTGTCGTTCACACGGCATCCGTTTGATCCCGCAGTTCCAGTGCCTTGGGCACCAGTCGTGGGGTAAAACGACTTTTCCACTTTTAACCAAATATCCCGAGTTTGACGAGACTCCTGGCCAGTTCCCGAATAACGAGGGGATCTATTGCCGGAGCTGGTGCCCCCAGCACCCTGAGATTAACAAGATTGTTTTCAGCCTGTTCGACGAGCTTATAGACGTGTTTGAAACAGACGCGCTGCACGTTGGGATGGATGAAGTCTTCCTCATAGCCTCAGAGCATTGCCCACGCTGCAGGAACCAGAGTCCAAGCAGGCTTTTCGCGAAGGCTGTTAACGATTATCATGAGCATTTGAAAGAACGAGGGGTAGGGATGCTGATGTGGGGTGACCGATTGCTCGACAGCAGAGCCACGGGCTACGGCATGTGGGAGGCCTCTGAAAACCAGACTCATCCAGCGGTCGACATGATTCCGAGAGACATAATGATATGCGACTGGCACTATACTCTGCGTGAAGACTACCCCTCAATCCCGTTTTTCCTTGAAAAAGGCTTCCGCGTCCTGCCGAGCGGCTGGAAGGATGTAGACGCGACTAAAGCCTTCATAAGTTTTTCGCAGAGATTCATGGATAACGAGCGTATGCTTGGCTACCTGTGCACCACGTGGGGCGCCGTTAAGCCTGGGAACCTTGCCCAGTGGCCGCCCATCCGTGTCGCGATGGAAATGCTTTCCCAGTGAAAACCCGCCTCTCCCTAATCAGGACACCCCAATAGGCACAAGTTATTAAGCACCCTGTTTAACTCCCCGCATATGCTGAAAGCTCGCACAAAGGTCCTGGGGCCCTCGCTATTGGTTATTGTCTCAATCCTCTGGGGAACATCCTTTCCCCTGATTAAAATAGTCGTCTCCAGAATAAACGCGGGAGAGTATGTTGCCTTCAGGTTTACACTATCAGTTCTCCTCCTATTGCCGTACTTTGCCCAAGGCCTTTTCAAGAACAGGAGTAAAATACTCGAGGCAGCTAGGCCAGGAGTAATTCTGGGACTGCTCTACTTCGGAGGGATTTTCCTACAGGGGCTCGGAACAGGGTATACTTCTGCATCCAACTCAGGCTTCATCACAAGCCTCTACATTCCTATGGTTTACGCTGTCGACGTGTTACGGCGAAGGTTCAACTATAATCATAAATTTACGTTGGCGTTAATCCTTTCAGTAGTCGGAATGTATTTGATGTCAGGCGGATCCTACGAGTCAAGGATCGGGGACCTGATGGTTTTAGCAGGCGCCTTCTTCTGGGCGCTCCAAGTCTTAGCGGTCGACAGGTTTTCGAAAAAATACTTCTCGCTGGATTTAGTCTTTTTTCAGTATGCTGTAACAGCCATTACCGGTTTAGCGTTTTTCCATGCTTCACTAGACTCTGAAAGCCTTGTCGAAGTCCTCCCGGTGCTTCTCTATCTTGCAGCAGTATGCTCCATACTCGTCGGAGTATTACAAGTATTGGGTCAGAAATATACTTCCGCCTCCCAGGCTGTTCTAATCTACGCTCTCGAACCGGTTTCAGCGGCATTGTTCTCCTTCCTAATGCTGGGGGAGAAGCTTGGAGCAGTCGAATCAACCGGCGCTATACTGATTTTGATCTCAGTAATCATATCGCTGGGAGAGATGGCCCGTAGGAGAAAAGAAGATTTACTCTAAATAAAGGCGTTAGCACGCTATTTGAACAGGCAATGACGATAAAACTTATTAAAGACAGTGTCGCGGTATGTGAATAAACATGGAGATACTTCCCGGAGTCAACCTGGTTGAAGGCGTAAACGCGAACCCTTATCTCCTGGCACGCGTCGACGGAAAAATAGTCATCGTCGACACTGGCATGCCTGGCGATGCGAAGAAAATCTTGGAATACTTGTCCACGAAAATGAACAAGAATCCGAAAGATCTTAAAACAATCCTGCTAACCCACTGTCATCCTGACCATGCTGGAAGCGCCTTAGAGATAAAGGAGTTGACTGGTGCAAAGATAGCCATTCATAGGGATGACGCTGATTACGTTGCTGGAAGAAAGAAGCTTCCTCCAATCAAAGGACCAGTACCCCCAGAGATCTCCCGCTTTCCTCACCCTCCCCCCATTCAGCCTGACCTGCTTCTTAATGATGGTCAAATAATTGACGGGTTGAAAGTAATTCATATCCCAGGACATACGCCCGGTAGTATAGCCCTCTATGATCAGAGTAGGAGAATCCTGTTTACCGGAGATGCTCTTCTGTCTTTCGGTGGGAAAGTAGTTGGGCCGTCTGAACAGTTTAGCGTAGATATTCATGAGGCGAGGCGGTCTATCGGGAGATTGACTGTTCTTGATTTCAACATAATGTTGAGTGGACATGGAGAGCCATTGAGGTCTAATGCTGTAGCCTTGGTCAGAGAGTTCTATGATTCTCTAAAAAGGTCTTATTAACACGAACACATTAAGGCTGCTATATGCACATCCCGAACCCCCTTTTCAAAGATGTAAAGTAAACCATCTTTATTCATCATATCGCGGTTTGTTACCGAATTTGGTTAGATCAATAATGGGTATCTTGTTTCCATCAGGATCCTCTAAAACCGCGAATTTTCCACATCTCGCTTCACAAGGCTTCTCAACTATAATGTAACCTTTCTCTTGATATTCCTTGCAGAACTCATCCACGTTCGCCACAGTGAAGCTGAAGCAAGGATTAGGAAGGCTTGAATCTCGATGAATAACTATTTCGGAATCGCTCTCGGGGAAAACGAAGCCAATCATCCCTCGCTTTTCATCGGTCCAAACACGCTTAAGACCCAACACATCCTCGTAAAACTTGGCTGCTTTTTCCAAGTTTGAAACATAGAACATGATGCTATCGATTTTTAACAATGCGGCCATGCCCTGTAGACGAGGCTACAATAATATAAGGATTGCTTACATTTAACTGATCCTATGCATTGTTTTGGCTGAATAAGTTCTATAATCTGTGAATTAAAGGTTTTTGGACATTCGAACGCTTCGAATTATTAGAAAAAACTTTAAGTTATATAATGGTTCTGAATTTATGGCGGGAATATCATGCGTACTGCTATTGTGCTCTAACATTCTGATGAATTACCTTGTGTTCTTTAAATCATTAGCTGCGGAAAATTTTTCCTTAACCAGTTGACTGTCTCTTCAACAGCCTTATCGAAGGGCAAAGCATGCCCCGAGTCATGCACGACAAGCTGCTTAGGCTCCTTAGCTTTCTCGAACAGCTTCATACCGTTTTTAAAAGGAACAATATCATCATGCTTGCCTAGCTGAATCAGCAGAGGTCTTGGAGATATCTTGTCAACATAGTTTATTGGGTCTACTGGTGAGAGAATAGGTTTAACAAGGGGGAGCAGCTGAGAAGGTATTTTACTCCTAAAGTTAACCAGCGTGGGCTCATTACTCTCAAGTATTATTTCCGCAAGATCCCCGCCGGGAACGTAGAGCACGGCACCAGAAACCCTTCTATCCACCCCCGCTATAACGCCTCCCAGTATTCCACCCATGCTTGCCCCAGCAAGAATTAGCTTCCCCTCCTCAACCCAATGGTTTCTGAAAGCAATGTCTATCGCAAGCCTATTGTCAACTATAGTTTTACTCAAGTATTCCGGTATCAATTCGGGTTTAAGATCCATGAGATTCAGTTTTCGCTCACCGTGTCCTCTGGCGTCGACCGCCATTATTGAGAAACCGAGGTTTTTCGCAAAATCTCCGAAATACGGAGCATCGTCCTTGCAGCCTCCAAGCCCATGAAGAAACAGTAACAGTTTTCCAGAGGGGCCTGATGGGTGATGAGCAAATAAACAAGGAATGTCTTCATCGTATCCGATTATTTTTAACCTGTTTAAAACCATTTCATTCCAAACTTTCTTATCAACGGTCACGCAGTCAATTTTCCTACAGGCTTCCTCATAGGCTTCTTCATGCGTCTTCATGCTAACCATCGATTTTTAGCGATTAATAAAGGTTTTAGCAAGCACCGTATTCTAAAGAAACCCTTTGTAACTGCTAAAACATAATTATTCTCTCCCGTTTAAACAGTATTCTACCTTGTGTTTCCACCAGAATAGGTTAGAAAACATTTAGAATGGAGAACGCTTCCGGCGCGAACAGGTGGAACAGCATAAGGATCAGGAAAGCCGAGATTGGAACAGTTATATTATCGTCTATGGGACCGAACTCGAAGTGTTCTATTATGCTGCTAAGCAACCCGGCGACCACCCCGGGCAACGCAAGCCTCATTCCTATGATGGTGTTGACGATAGCCATAGCCAGGTTTCCCCACCATGACTTGGTGCGTCTCTTAAACATAGCGTTCCTAACCAGCCCGGTTATAGCATCCCCGAGCGCCATGAACATTATCGGTATTACTCCGAACCAGAAGTTCCCCCCCGTGAAGAACCAGCCTGCAGTCAGTATTAGCCCCCAGCTTAGGCAGAAATGAACCTCGTAAGCATTATCGCTTGTTTGAAACCAGTACATAATTCTGTTTAGCAGGTGAGGGATCAAGGTGAAAATACCGAGAACCATTGAAAGGATTAAAGGGTAGAAGGGTGTGCTGAACGTAGATGGTACAAGGTATCCTATTAACCCGCCTGCAAGAATGTGAATTATCTTCCTGTTATAGTATACGGCAACCTTATCAGGAACCTTCTTAATCATTACCTTGTAACACAGGT
>JAWCMB010000017.1:0-16046 GCA_038850115.1 Thermoproteota archaeon | reverse complement strand
TAATTCGTTTTGGAAGGCTATAAAACTGTTTTTCCTAAAGATTTAGGTTTTAACGACATTTGTCTAAGTTCCTATGACTGAATCGGATGAACGATCCATTTACTAAAATAAAAATCGTTTACACAGGCATGTTAAAATCCTCTTTAACAACCGTCAAGACAAAGTGGGTGTTGGTTCTCTCAACATTCGGCATCGACAGTATTTTCTTCGTAAACTTGCTTAATTCAGCAGGATTCCTAAACTTGCTTATCACTACAGCATCAACATCGCCAGTAACATCGTAAACAGCGCAGACCCCAGGCAATTCAGCAAGCTTCCTCTCAACCTCCACAAGCTTACCCTTTGAAACCGTTATCTCAGTCACGCTAGTAACAGAGTACCCAAGCCTCTCATAGTCTACGCTCACAGTATACTTTTTTAAAAAATTGCCCTTCTCCATCCTCCTTATTCTAGCTAACACCGTCCCAGGAGCGACACCCAGCTTTTTAGCTATTTTCCTATAGGCGACTCTGGAGTCCGCTATAAGCTCCCGAAGTATCTTTAAATCGAGCTCGTCTAAAGTCGGCTCTGTTGAAGACATGGTTAATTATGTGGGATGCAAGGTTATAAAAGTTTGCTGGGCATGCTTTATTCAAAAGCATCTTCCTAGAGTTTTCAACGAAACCGTGTGGAATATCCTCGTAGTTCTTCAAATCCTTATCACCAGGATAATTCATGTATTTGCAAACATGCGAAACATTGAAGCCGATTGATGAGGGCCATCCCGCCCCGGAGATTATGGTGATTACTGCAGGCTTTCCTTCGCCCCATTTTCTTCATCCTAATCTGATCAACAATGTTGCTTAATGGTGGGAACACGTTTCCCTCGTAGGCATGCTAGCTATGAAAATAATCCTTCATTAATGATCCTCCAAGACGAGGCGTGATCGCAGGGCTCTCAAAAACGCTTTAAAAGTTTTTGCGGTGAAGCCTTTACGTGGAAAGGGGGCTTATGCCCGACTCTTGCTAAGATAGCCGTGCTAACGGCGGCAAGCGACGCTGCGACCAAGAAAGCCGGCGTGTAGCCATAGTTTTCAATAATGAATCCCCCAATGAGGGGGGCCACCGCTTGAGGAGGAGCTTTCAGGGCGCTGCCTAAACCTATGTAGGTCGGCCTGTCTTCCTCCGGAGCCATCTCCAGCAGCAGGGGGAAGCTTGAAACCGTGAACGAGCTGTACGAGGCGCCTGCGAGGGCGAAAACCGGGAGTAAAAAAACCGGGGAATTAGCGAGCAATGCGATGAAGATTGCTGTTGTCCCGGCTGTTCCACCCATTACAAGCACTGTCTTATGCCCATACTTCCTCTGTATTAATCCCCAGAGGATAGTGGTAAGTATTTGTGTTCCAACATGAACTGATGTGAACAATCCCACTTCAAAGCCTCCCGCTTTAAACCGGTCTATAGCATACGCCATGTAGAACGAGGTTGCGATAGCCCCAAAGGAACCGATTATTTGGGAGATGATGTAGAGCATATAGTTTCTATCGTTCTTAAGAATCTTAGGCAGCCGGCTAAGGTATTCTTTAAAACCGTTTGACTTTTCAACTATGCTGGACGGCGGCTCATCTATGAACGTAATGTCAATCCAAGATATTAAGACGAATATGAATGCGGTTAGGAAACACGCGAAATAGTTTATAGGGTAGTTGAATAAATCCATATAGAAAGCAACTACAATGCCGCTTAAAAGTCCTAGAATCGATGAAAAAAGGTTTGCCGTTGCGAAGAAGAACCCTCTCCTATCCTCAGGAATCGCTTTCGCTATAATGTCGAGCCAAGCGGTGGTACAGAGGCCGGATGAAATATTTATCGTAGCATACGAAACGTATAGTATTAGCAGGGTTAGCATGGGTTCTTTATCAGCAATAAGGATGGCTGAAAAAGCCACTATAAGCCACGGTATTCTTTCAAACGGTGTTATTCTAAGAACAAAAGGCTTCTTATACTTCTTTTTCTCTACTCTACCCGCTGAAACCAGTTGAAAAAAATTCCAACCCAATACTGCTGTTGTTGAAATTAATCCTACCGCTACCTTAGAGTCCGTCAGGCTCATTACGAAGGCGGGTAAAACAGTAGTTAAAGATACAAAGTTCATGCTCGTACTATACGACACCCAGTCTACGAGCAGGACTAGAAGGTTCCTCCTATACCTTTTTTCCGATGCTCTGCTAGCCTTGTCGCCAGATACCTCGGTCATTTATGGATGCTTCCTCACTAAAACTGGGTTTAAATGTGTTTTCTCATCATATTTATATTAGAAGGTTTATTTCACCCTCTTAGAACAGTATCAAGGAAATGTCGCATGTGAAAATAGGGGGATGCACCGTAAGGCTTGTGAAGGGCGATATTACGAGGCTCAGGGTCGACGCAATCGTTAACGCTGCTAACAGTTGGTTGAGACACGGAGGCGGAGTAGCGGCCGCGATAGTCAGAGCAGGGGGCAAGATTATTCAGGAGGAAAGCAGCAGGATAGTTGAGCAAAGGGGGCCGGTGAAGGTTGGCGACGCAGTCTACACTACAGCAGGCTCACTTGAAGCCAAGTACGTCATCCATACTGTCGGCCCCAGGATGGGCGAGGGCGATGAGGATGAGAAACTCAGGAATGCTACGCTTAACAGCCTGAAGCTGGCGGAGCAGCTGGGTTTAAGTTCAATAGCCTTTCCAGCAATATCCACAGGCATATTCGGCTACCCTAAGGACAGGTGCGCGCAAGTAATGCTTAGGTCGATTAAGGAGTATGTTTCCTCAGACGGAAAGATCAGAGAGATTGTACTCTGCCTTTACGATGATGAAACATACAGGGTTTTCGAAGAAACGCTCTGGAAAATATTTTAATGAAGCTGTTCTCCGAATTACCGCGGATTAGGAATGGAGGTGATCTCTGAATGATGATGAGAAGCCCCATTCCGACTGGAAGCTTAAGAATTATTAAACATTTGAATTATTTCTTCACCAAGGCTTCTTGAGCATGAAGCTACAACCGGGCTTCTCGAGACAGGCACCAGTTTAACTTCAAGATCCTCCGCCTCCCCATTCAACACCACTCCCCCCGCCTCCCTCACTATTAGAAACGCTGCTGCGAAGTCAAGGCTCCTCAGAAAACCTCTTAGGTCCACGAAGGCGTCAGCAGCCCCAGAGGCCACTAAGCATAGTTCAAGCGCATCAGTCCCTAGGGATCTAACGTGCCTAGCCTTCTCAATTACGCCCGACATCCTGTTAACGTACCCCGGCAACCTTCCCCTGGTATTAAGGTCGACCGCTATCAGAGCGTCCTCTATCCTTTCAACCCTCGAGACGCTCAACCTACTCTTGTTTAAGAATGCTCCGCGATTCTTCTCAGCAAAGTAAAGGTCACCGTTTAAAAGATTGATAACCCCCGAGCATACAATGCTGCTAAGGTTCTCCCCCTCAGCGACCCCTATTGAACAGCTGTAGCACGGGTATCCTCTTGAAGCGTTAACACTCCCGTCAATAGGGTCGACGATTATTAAGGGGGGCCCTCCATCCCCAATCTCCACCAGCCCAGATTCTTCACTAACCAGGGTAGCGTCTTTAAAGAAACGCTTTGTTACTTCGAAAACCACTTCCTCAGCAACCCTGTCCACCTCGAAGGACTGGTCTCCGAAAGGGTTTAACGAGACTCTTCCGCGGAGTATTGGCCCACCCGTCTCCCTAATCTTTTCGAAACACCTTGTTAAAGCCTCCTTAACGTAGTCTGAATACTTCCTCTCCATTTTGAGACTAGGCTTACACCCTTCTTTTAAAACTTCTCTACGTGCGGCTTAAAAAGCCGGCCCATGTGGAAGCAAGCCTTGGAACCGGTTGACGCGTGTCTTTTGAAAACGGCTAGCAGGGTAATCATAATGTTTTAATCTCCTGCCACCCAATCATATCAGGCTGATGATAAACCTGCCTGAGGACCAGGAGTGCTTCCTAAGAGTAGAGGCTTATTTTCAAAAAGGCTTCAGCGGATACTGGCCCCTGCTGGTTGAATCTCTTAAAAAGTTTTCAAAACATGTCTCCACGAGGTTCCACACCGAGGTTTACGAGGATTTTAGTATGACGCTTTTCCACGAAGAAAAGCTTGAGGAAACCCTGCATGTTTCACTACACTTCTCTGGTCTCAGGGACCCTGTGATGGCCGACAATATTGTTGACAGCATTCTCGAGCTATGCGAGTTCGTTGAAGCCTACCTTACTGCTAAGGGCAATATCGAGCCATTCCAAGCTCTGGGCGAAAGCTTTTACGTCGAGGGGATTGGAGTAAGGGTTTTAACCTATCCTGATAAGAGGGTTACTACACTGTCCTACAGGCTCCTCAAACCTAACAGAGGGATGAAGCTGGCTTCTAGAATCTTCTTGAAGACGGCTGGTAAGAATAAGACTTTTCTGGATAGACTCAGAGGCCTGTTGAAGCCTAACCGATAGTCCTCCTTCACTTTTTGAAAAGGCTTTTAACAGCCAATGCTTCTAGGTTAAAGGAAGCTCCGCTACCATTAGCTTTTTTAAACAGTTTTAAAGAAGCGTTAGCAGGGAGAGTGTAGGAGGAGTATTGTCCGAAGCGTATAAGCGTTCGCACGTTCTGGGGATGGATTATGGGACGAGCTTCTTCAAGTATGGTCCAATCTCATTAGGGGAGACGCCGGAGCTGATTGAGAACAGGGGCTACTTTCCAGATAAGGACGCGATAATGACGAGAATAATGGGTGAGGGCAGGGAGGTTGTCGTGGGCAAGGATATTCCGCTTTACCTTGAGGCTAGAGAGGACCTGCCTTCAAGACTGGTCTACCCGTTTAGAAACGGCGTCATAGATAAGAACGATATTAGGGCCTGGCAGGTTGTTGAAGAGGTCTCCAGAATGGCTCTGAAAGAGTTTACGCCTAGGGAGGAGGGTTTCAATGGTTTCTACGTCGTGGCATCCCTGTCGGCCGTAGCCCCAAGATACATGTATGAAAAACTGTTCGACATCTATAGGAGAATAGATTCCGAGGAGCATACTGTTGCAGCAGTCACAATAATACCGCAGCCCCTGGCGGTCGCGATATCCCACAAGGTTCCGACGAGCGTCGTCGTCGAATCCGGGCATGGCAATACGCAGATAACCCCGATCTCAAGATACCCTGTTAGAACAGCCATCATCGCTTTAAACAGAGGCGGAGGTGACGCTAACTCCATAACGGCAGAGATTTTGAAGGACAGTGGCTACGGCGATATTGCTAAGGAGGAGACCGTGGTCAGGCAGGTGAAGGAGCAGATTGGCCTAGTGCCCAGGAGCCTCGATGAGGCGGTCAGGTTTGGAAGGGAGAACCCTGACAAGCTGGCTGTCGCGATAAACATACCTGGAACCAGGCTGAGGATTACGCTTGAGGAGAACGGTTGGCTCAGGTTCCTCATAGGCGAGTATGTTTTCAACCCGAATCACGAGATGTTTCAAAGTTACTTCGCCAGGGGGATGCCTAAGCCGGGGGACGTTAAGGTTGGCGACACCTTCTTCCTAGGGATGGTTGACATGGCTGAGGCGATAGTGCAATCCATCGAGAAGTGCCCGGTTGAGCTTCAACCATTCCTATATAGGCAGATAATACTCTCTGGGGGAAACTTCGAATGGAGGGTCCCGCAGGGCCTTGAAAACATGTGCGTAAACTCGGTTGAAAAGATTGGAGCTATGCTCAGGGAGAAGGGGCTGTCGGAAACAGGGGTGGTGATGGCAAGCTCCCCAAAATACTCTGTGTGGAGAGGCTGCATAGTTTACGGTTACGCTGTTCCAGAAGGCTTCAAGTGGAGCTGGGACAGGATGGAGGGGTGGATGAAATTCAGATGAGCCTCTCCAGAAGGATCCTGCAAAGAGTCGAGAAACATTTTTACAGGCAGGGTTTTCAACCTTCAGAGTACAGTGAAGAATACGGGGAGCTTGTTTTCTCAAACGGTAGGGAAGAGATCCTGGTAAAAGTTCTTTTCGAAGAAGAATCAGATAAAGTTCTTCTATACGAGGCGCTGGCATCAGTTGTTGAAAAAGCTCAGGAGTACAGCATGGTTTATGTAGCCGCCCCAAGGATGGTTGGGGAGATTGTTGAAACAGCCTCCTTCATGAAGAAGGGCGTTGGCTTAATCCTGTACGATGACTACAGCGTTGAGGAAAAGGTTCCGGCTGAAAGCAGGCTTAAGAAGGCTTTAAGCAGGCGGGCTCAGCAGCCCGCGGAAACCCAGCCTTTTGAAAGAAGCTTAAGGAGAATAGAATTGTCGATCAGGGAGCTTTCTGAAAGAATCGACTCGCTTGAGAAGGCCTACTTCTCACTGCTGAGAGAAGTAAGAGAGCTTAAATTCCTTGTTGAAAAAAGAATGACGACTGTAGAGAAGCCTGTTCAACAACCTTTATCCAGGCTGGAGGAACGCGCTGAATCCGGGGAACTGCCCTCCTTCCTAAGGGATAATCCCTGGGTCGAAATCCTGTCGAAAAGATCTGAGGAAAGCCCTGAGGCTTAACCGGAATCGGTTTTCTGCGCTTGCAACGCTTTCCTTAAGACTTTTAGAGGTAGAACTATACACCTGTAACGGGGGCTTTTCAAGCCCGCTTTGAACAGCCTTAACAGGTCATCATCCTTAAGCCTGAGCGCTTCCTCCAAAGTCTTCCCCTTAACCATGTCGGCGAGAAGGGATGCTGAAGCATTACAAAACAAGCATGCTTCCGAGGTGAATTTCACGTCGAGAATCTTCCCTTCTTCAAGCTTGAAATACATTTTCAGCCTGTCGCCGCAGGAGTAATCCGTCTCCTCTGAGACGATGTCCGCATCCTCCATCACCCCATAGTTAGCAGGGCTACTGAAACGCTTAAAGAGGTCGCGGAGAAGGCTTTCCGAATTCTCAGCCATTTCAACCATCCTCACAGCTAAAGGAGCAGCCTCATTTTCTTCAAGGACTCGTGAAGCCTATCGACCTCCTCCACCGTGTTGTAGAGGTAGAAGCTTACCCTAGCAACAGCGCTGACTCCAAGGGCGTTTACGAGGGGTTCTGCGCAGAGGGCGCCTGACCTTATCATGATCCCGTCTGCGTCAAGCATCTGTGCAACATCGTGAGGGTGAATCCCCTTAATGTTGAAGCTTACGATGCCGGCGTGCTTACCACTCTCCCAGGGACCATGAACCTCAACCACGCTACGATCCAGGCCTTCCAGAAGATGCTTAACCAGCTTCAACTCGTGTTCAGCTATTTTCTCCAACCCTATCTTGCTCAAATAGTCGGTTGCAGCCGCTAACCCAACGACGCCCTCAACGTTCGGAGTCCCGGCTTCAAACCTGAAGGGAATATCCTCGTAAACCTGAGTCTCGAAAGTCACTGTTTTCACCATTCCCCCTCCCAGCTCCCGGGGCTCCATATCCTCCAGCATACTTCTCTTAACATACAGTACGCCTATGCCTGTGGGGCCAAGCATCTTGTGACCGCTGAAAGCCATAGCATCCGGCTCCACTTCTCTGACGTTGAAGGGCATGTGAGGTATGCTCTGGGCAGCATCCAGTATGAAAAGGCTTCCATACCTATGGGCAAGTCTTGAAAGCTCCCTAACAGGGTTAACGGTTCCAAGAACGTTAGAAACATGTAGAGTAGTCAATATTTCGCACCCCTCCTCAAGGTTTTTCTCAACCTCATCCACGTCTATCGTAAAATCCTCATTCATTCCAACTATAACCAGCCTCCCCCCTTTTCTGTTTACAGCCCTCCTCCATGGAAGAAGGTTGCTGTGATGCTCCATTATGCTCGTAACAATCATGGTTCCGCTGCCGATTCTGCTGGAGAGCGCCTCTGCAATCATGTTCAAGCCTTCAGTCGTGTTCCTAGTGAATACTATTTCATCCTCACCTGCGCCTATGAACCCGGCTATTTTACGCCTAGCCTCGACGTAGAGGTCGGTCGCCTGAGAGCCCAGCGTGTTTACGCTGCGTAGAACATCAGAATTATAATTGTAATAATAGTTTTTTATAGCCTCAATAACCTGAACGGGCTTCTGGGTTGTTGCAGCATTGTTGAAATAAATCAGGTTTTTACCGTTTATAACCCTTTTCAGAATCGGGAAATCCTCCCTGAGGGCATATGGGTCTAAAGGCATAAGCCGATTATAACCTGGAGGAGGCTTTAAAGATATCTCTGTTTCAAGCGAGAACTTTAAAAATCCGCCCATCAAGGAAAAACATACTTGTTCAAGGCAGGCGAGGATGAGGAGAAGATTAGGAGGATACTTACCATCATTGTACTGGTCTCAGTAGCTTTGATTGCAGCCGTCCTAGTTTTCTTTCTGGCCACTAAGGTTCTCACTCCCCCACCGTCAGTATACGACTTCAGGCTGGAGTTGAACAATACTCGAGTGGAGGTTCTTCCAGGCAAGATCGTAAACACGCTGATAACCCTTGTGCCGGAGGGTGCTTTCCAGGGAAGCGTGACCCTGAAAATCGAAACGCCGGAGAAAATTGACTGCACAGTCTCAAACTGGGTTTTAAACCCGTCTTCAAGAAACACGATTCTCATCCTTAACACGACCGGTCTTGCTCCTGGCTCATACTCGGTTGAAGTCTCAGGCTCCTACTTGGAGATCACGAGGAAGGTGAGGCTGACGCTTGTCGTGAAGGAGGTTGAAAAACCATGGTTTGAAGCCAGCGTGACCCTTCGAACCCCCCGCATTATGCAGGCGGAGAGGCTTCTCCTCAACTTTTCAATAACGCCGCATGCAGGGTTTAATGAAAACATAAGCATTGTAATCAAGGGTCTTCCAGACTCCCGGGTTGAACCAAACATAATAGGAAAGGGTCAGCTTAAGCCTGCAGTAAGCGTTTACACAAGTAGAAGGACGCCGGTTGGAGTTATCAATTTCACGATAGTTTTGAACTCGACCAGCTATGAAACCGCGCTGAACCTGACCGTCGAGGTTTCAGAGGCGCCTCCACCAAGCTTCCAGATATTTTTCTCCCCGAACATCACTATGGTGAAGCCCGGCGACACCGCTAATATTAAGGTGGGCGTAAGACCCTTATACGGCTTCGAGGAGGCTGTTCACATTTACTCAAGCTACATCAGCCTGAGTCTGAAAGAGTTTAATGGAAGCAGTTTTGTGCTTACTCCTAGAAACTACAGTGGGGTATCAATGCTGATGAAGACTGATAAGAGTCTCGACTACGGAGTATACGATTTGACTTTCATAGCAGAATCCTCCTCCAGGAGAGAATTTGGGGGTCTAAAGATCGGCGTTGCGAATGTTTCCTCCACCTATAGGGATCCGGCTCCGGGCATAATCGGCTACTCGCCCATTGTCCAAGCTTCCCGAGGCGAAAAGGTTGTTCTCAACCTTCTCGTAGGCTCGTTAAACGGGTTTGAGGGTGTGGTCGTCCCAAGAGTTAATGTTACGGGGCTCAATTTAGGGAGTTTCTACTTCTCCACTGGAGAAGGCTTTCCGAAAATGGGGGTCTCCGTCAGGAAGCTGAACATGACTGCTGGGGAAGCAAAATTTATTTTCCTCAGCATGGAAATAAGGGAGAATGTTGCCAGCGGAATTTACAGGATTAACGTTGAGCTTTGCGTGGAATACCCTTCTCCAAACATGGCTTTCCCACTTTTGAAAGTGGCCAGCGTGTATACTGTTGAGCTCCACATCGATTAGGAAGCGAACGGGTTTCCCTGAAAAACAGTATGCTCCGCATCCACCTGGCGAAACCCTTATGGAGGAAACTATTCGCATGATTAAGAAATACGGGATAAGGCCTGTGAGGAGGCTGAGCCAAAGCTTCGTCGTCGACGGGCTTTTATTGAGAACAATTGTTGAAAACGTTCAGCCTGTGCCCAGTGACGTTATCGTTGAAATAGGCGCGGGGCTCGGAGCATTAACCTTTGAATTGGCTAAACAGGGTTCAAAGATTAAGGCTGTTGAGATAGACCCTGTCTTAGTGAGGGTTTTGAAAGACCGTTTCTCAACGTTTCAGAACGTTGAGGTGGTTCAAGGCGACTTTCTCGACATGGATTTGAAGGGGAACGTTTACACAGGGAACATTCCCTATCATGTTTCAACTCCAATAATATTCAAAATTCTAAGGCAGAATTACGAGAGGGCGGTGATCACAGTCCAGAAGGAGGTTGCTGAAAGAATTGTTTCCAAGCCGGGAACCCGAGAATACGGTAGGCTAACCGTCTCCGTCAACGCAAGGGCTGAGCCGCGCGTACTAGGCTTCTTCCCATCCTCCTCATTCTACCCTAGGCCGAAGGTTGCTCACGCGGTTCTCTACATGAAGCCTTCCAGACGAGTTGTAAATGAGAGCATCCTAGACGGTCTGCTGAGAACAATGTTCAGCCAGAGAAAAAGGCTGGCGAGGACAGTTTTTAAAAAAAGTCTGGAGAAGCTTTACGGGGAGGAGGGCGAACTGCTTTACTCGAATGTCACCCGCCTCATTCCGGAGGGTAAGAGGGTTTTCGAGCTTACTGTCCAAGACTTTTTGAAGCTTACCCAAACCCTTTCAAACCTAACTAGCAGTATTGGCGCTTAAGTGTTTCCTTAACAGGGAACGCTTTAGGAAATGTACGTTTCAAAAAACATGGGGAAAGCCATTTTTCTCGCCGCTATCATAATCATGCTACGTTATTCGATTCAGGCAGGCGCCTACCCTTCAAGCATACCTTCAACCTACACGTGGAGCGGCTTGAAGACGGATACTGTGCAAATAAGCTATTCTTTCAGCAAAAACTTATGGTATGGTGGAACAAACTATCTTCGTATCGAGGCGAACGGGCCGGGTGTCTACAGCGACACTAAGTCAACCATGGCAACCGTCACCATTCAGGAGGGGGAGAAGGCAAACGTTTACGTTTGCGGCGACGACCGCAACCCTGTTCCAAACGGCTGGACTGTTCAGGATAAGTATCTGAAGCTTGAGGTTGACGGGGTTAAGGTCTACGAGCTGGGTAAAGAATACTGGTGGGCACGCTGCTACAGCAAGGCTGCCACCATCGGCCCAGGGAAACACGAGGTCAAGCTAACCATACATATTGTTGTGAAGGTGGTTTCGAACGTTAACGACAAGCGGGATCTAGCCTATGCAGCCATGGACGTAAAGCTTGAGGGCAGCGGAACGATACAGGCTGGAACCCATGAGGCTGAAGCGGCTCTTGACGGGGAAGCAACCCACATGTTCACCTTCAAGCTTCCAGACGCTTCAAGCGTTGAAACCATTAGTTGGAGAGCCGTTTGGAATAGTGTTGAGAAAACGGGTGATGGGCTCCCGGGAAGCGTTCAGAAAGCTGTTTTCCAAGGGGTTAACAGGGACAACTGGGTTTTCACAAGCCCGGTTGTGATCAGGATAGGCGAATCCACCCCTTCCGTCGAGCCCAGTGGAGGCTACTCGATAGACGCGGTTTACGATGAAGGCTCCGGTGAGGCTGGGATACTTAGAGTAGCTGTGGCCGTAAGCAACAGGGATGAGGTTGGTTTTACTTCAGGAGAATACCTTGCGACAACACTTGAATACCTGGGTCCAAGCCTAACGGGCTGCACTTCAGTCGAGGACTATGACGCTTGGGCTAACAGCTACTCGAATGTTCATTGGGCTCAGAGAGTAAGGTTCTACGGTGTGGACGGGTGGGTTGTAGAGGAGGTTGACAACGGTGTTGAAAACGGCTGCTGCACCCTGAAGAAGGTTGGTGGAGGAGTGTTCTCCAGGAAAGTGGTTTTCTCCTCTAGGAATAGGGTTGACGAGTTGATGCTGACCCTCAGTGTCCCCCAGATAAGGCTGCATTTCGACTCGATGAGGGCTGAGCCCATAGGTCCCACGGACCTGGGTTTACACATGCTTGGCGAGACTGTTGAGCTTAGGGTTAGGACATCGGACTGCCTGGGAGAGTATTCTAGGGTAGACGTCTACAGGGTTTCCGAGTCCAGCCCAGGCGTCAGGAAATACTCTTTCAGCCCCCTCACAGGAGTATACAGGGGGATAACCTCGACGGCGGGCGGGAACGTTACCTTCACGGTTGAATGGTCCTCCTACAGCCTAGCCGTAAAGAATGTTTCAAACGTAGCGTTTAGAAGCGGAGTGTACTGGGCTAGAAGCGGCTCGACAGTAAGGGTTACTGTTTCAGCACGCTACTCGCACGACGGCAGCCCGGCGGCAGGCGTCATGATAAGGGACTCCGACGGGAACAGGGTTTCAACCGGGCTGGAGGGGGAAGCTGAATTCATGTACGTTAAGAACGATTGTGAAGCCTTCTTGACCTACGTGGCTGTGGATGAGCAGGGAAACAGGATTAGCGGGGAGGCTTTCGTGAAAATAGTTTTCACGCGAATAAGGCTGGAAGCGTTGAGTGTCGAAGCCGTTTTCCTCGAAGGCTCCTACTATGCTTGCAACGATGCTTCCCCAAGCATTTCCGTTAGGGCAGTCTACTCCCACAGCCTTACGCCTGTCGCCGGGGCCCTGGTGGAGTTTGAACCGTCAGGCTCATCCGCCTTAACCGGGCTTGACGGTGTTGCGTTGCTCAGGCTGACTGGGAGAGACAGGGCTTACGACGGGAGGGTGGAGGCGAGCGACGGGTTTCTAGACGGAGAAATCAGCCTTAGAATCGTTTTCACACGGGTATTGCTGGAGGCGTCTAGGGGAACGGTGAGCGGCAAGCCTGGGGAGGAGGTGGAGGTGACTGTTTGGGCATGCCTGAGCTTCAACGGCATGCTGCTGAACGGCATTGAAGTAAGATGGGTTGAGGAGGGGCTTGTCGAGAAGAGCCCCGCCTCCTTCAGGCTTAAAATACCTGAGAAAGGGGTTTTGAAAGCATCGTTTGAAACAGTCGGGTTCCTGCCCTGCGTTGAGCCTTGCGTAGTAACCCTGTTCCCCAACGGAGTCAGGTTTGGCGAGCCCAACGGCACCGGCCCCAGAGTCGTGTTGAACAGCATGCTCTGGGGAAACTACTCCTACAGGGTTATGCTGAACATAATGGATCTCCTTAACCTTACGATACCCATGGTAGTCTGGCACGGTAACGGTAGCATTGCCTACGGCGTTAGGATTGGAGTAGTATCGTTGAACGGGACAGTCATAAGAAGCAGCGTAGTGTCTAGCAGCGGGGTCAGCTTCAACTGGACCGAGTCTAAGCCAGGCGTCTACCGTTATGTCGTGAAGGCGCTGGAAGACGGTGTTGGCAGCGATTTGCTCAGCATCGAGGCTGTTTTCACAGCCTTCAACATAACCGCGAACTACATACTGGACTTGAACGGCACCCGGCTGTTTTTCGCCACAGCATATTGGGCGCACGACTGTTCTCCCGTGGGCGGCCTCCCCGTCCACACCAGCGTATCTGGGAAGAGGACTCTCTCAGACGCGGATGGGAGAATCATGCTTTCTTTAAACGACTCGGATTACAACGGTTCCTGCGTCGAGAAAATAGTGGTTTTTAAATGGGACGCACACGCCTCTGGAATATGGAGGACGGTTGGGGACTGCAGCATCAGGATCGTTAGGCTCAGCTGGAGTAGCCCTGTTTTAACCGGGGACCAGTATGGGTTCAGCATCATCCTAAGCCTATACTCTGAGGAGGATGGGATTAGCCTGCCTCTCAGGATTATGGTTGGAGGATATCCTCCGGAAATAGTCTCCTCGATAAGGGTTCTGCAGGTTGAGAGCGATAATTCAAGCATGACCGTGTTCCTCAACCCTACGGGGAAACTCTCTTTCAGTGAAAGGCTCGCCCTTAGGATAGACCATGCTGAATACGATGGGGTGAGGGTTAGGGTCAGGATCAGGTCCCTCGCGGAACAGCTTGTCGTCAGGGGCGTCAGGATTAGGGTGGCGAATTCTACCTTGGAGGAGACTCTTGGAGACCTTCAGCCAGGCTCGTGCTTTGAACCGGTTTTAGAGCTTCCGGTGGAGCTTAGGGCTAACCCGGTTGTGCTTATAGCCTATTCTGAAAACACTTTCCCCAGCGCGGCGAAGGTTTGGAGGAAGCAGGAGACGGACCTCCTCCCATTAGTGTCGGTAACCCCTCTATTAGCGGCTCTAGCCCTCAGGCTGAGAAGCAGAAGCAAGGATTCGCGTAAGCCTAAGGGTGAGAATGAGGTGCGGGGCGACGCAGAACGTGGACGCTAGGAAAACGCGTGAACAGTGTTCAGACGCTTCGGCCCCGCGGGGAGAAGGCGCTTCCCCTCCACTAACGCTTTTAAGCAAACCCTAGCTAATAATCAGAAGCCTTTGCAGCAGACGTTGGAGAAATGGGCTAGAAAATACTTTCCACATCCAGAGTTTAGGAGGCACCAGCTTGAAGCCATAGAGTTCATCCTTAAGGTTTTCACCACGGGTAGAATAGGATTATTATCATCCCCCTGCGGAACCGGTAAGTCTGTTTCAGTGCTCACCGCCTACTTGATGGCGAGGGAGGTTGAAAGCATTGGGAAACTCTTCGTGTTGACGAGGACTAGGAACGAGCTTGAGATATACGCCAGGGAGATTCAAGCCATCGCTGAAAAGTCTCATGCATTCTTGAAGACCACGCTAATGATAAGCAGGCAGGAGATGTGCCCTCTAGCCAGGGGTGGGCGGGCGGTTGGGAGAATGGATTACCGGAGCTTCCTCACCTATTGCAGCCGGCTTAAGAAGAATCCTTCAGGAACATCCTGCCCCTATTACTCCAGGGTCTTCAGAGACTGGAGGCCTTCGAGAGAAGCCTTAGCGTTCCTGGATGAGACTGGTGTGAAACGTGTTTTAATGCCCGACGAGTTTTACGATGAGGCTTCCTCCCGCGGAATGTGCCCCTATGAGTTGACGAAGCTGGCTGCGGCTGACTCAGACGTCATCGTTGGAAACTATAATCATTTCCTGATAGAGGAGGCGAGGAGAAGCATATTCGCCAGAGGAAGGATGCAGATGGATAGTGTGAACATGGTTTTCGACGAGGCTCATTCGCTACCCTCTGCTGCAGCAGGCCTCCTTTCAGACGAGGTTTCAACGAGAACTGTCTCAAGGGCTTTTAGAGAGGCTGTTAAATACGGGGTTGACGACAAGGGTTTCATAAGGCTCTTTAAAAGATTCATGGAGAAGCTTGGGAAAAACAGTGTGAAGATGGTTGGCATAGGGGAAAACCATGTTTTAAACCAGGAGGAATCATCCCTACTGGAGGCTGTTGACTCTACTGAAGAGAAGGTTCTCGAGACCCTGCAGAGTATTCTGGAGGAATCCGGCAGAATTGTTTCTCTGAAAATGGAGTCTGGCAAGCCCCCTGTTTCACACCTTGGGAGGCTGGCGGAATTCGTTCAAAGATGGGTTTCGGAAAAATCCGAGGACACTGTGAAATACGTTAGGGTTGAAAAGCATGATGGCAGGAGGATAGTGAGGCTAGGGGTTTCCTCTATGGATGTCTCCAGGACGACGCGAAGCTTGAACAGGGTTAGGTCAGCTCTTTTAATGTCCGGGACACTCTGGGATTTCGACTACTACAGGGATGTGCTTGGCTTAGACGAGCATCGTGTGGCCACCCTCTCCCTCCCATCGCCCTTTAAAAGAGAGAACAGGCTGATACTCATCGACAAGAGTGTCACTACGAAATATGAGCTTAGGGAGGAGATGACGGGCAGGATCGCCGAGAGGCTTAACAGAATAATAGAATCCGTAAACGGGAGGGCTGCAGTATACTTCCCATCGTATGAGCTGATGGAGAAGGTTTCAGCCAGGCTCAGGATAAACCGTCCGGTAATCAAGGAGGGTGTTGAGACAAGGATTAGGGATGTGCTTAAGTTCCTAAGCGGGAACGACAAGTGTATAGCCATAGGGGTTGCCAGGGGTAAGATAAGCGAGGGTGTGGACCTTACGAGCGAGGGTTCCTCCCTCCTCTCAGCTGTTTTAATAGTCGGCTTACCGTACCCTAAGAGGAGCGAGATGCAGGAGGCCCTTTTAAAATACTATGAGAAAAAGTTTGGCGACAGGGCTTTTGAATACGCGAGCACCACGCCATGCATAGTCACCCTAGCCCAGATGGCTGGCAGGCTGATAAGGAGCCAGCAT
>JAWCMB010000016.1:0-34213 GCA_038850115.1 Thermoproteota archaeon | reverse complement strand
GGCTGCTGCGGCGGCTGGTCGAAAACCAACCTCACGTTTAAAACAACAGTGTAATTCGAACCACCTACCTGAGCTGAAAGAGGCCTTTCAAAAGTAGACATAATAGTTACGAATATAAGGCTGAAAAAAGTGGCCAGCAGTTGCCGTTTGATCATTCGAAAACATGTCTTCCCTGCCTCTTATAAGTTTTAAGGAAATCCTTAAACATAAATCTCTTGTCAAGGCTTGCTGATGCATCACATTGTTCCTGATAAAGATGTTGAAAGGTCAGTTAAACCTATCTTGAACGTAAAACCTGTTTTAATTTTAGCACACGCTGAGTCAAGGATTGTTCTTAAAGTTGCTGTTTAATGTTGATGCAGCAAATACCTCTAAAAGTATTAACCGTCCTCCTATCCTTCGCATTTTTCCCAGAGACTATTCCTCACTCTTACTAGAAGTCCACTGCTCTGAAACAGTGATCTTCAACAGTTCTTCACGCAGATCGTATAGCATCGGCTTTACTAATGCCTTCTGTTCTTCCAACCATTTTCCCGCAGGGCTTTTCGCAACAAACTCTACATTATAGAAATTTCCATAAGGAACATATTTGATGATTACATCGTAATAAGCTATTCTCTCAGAAAAATTGGTAATCGTCTTGTAGCTTAGATTCAGTCTTATTCCATCAACGTCTTTTTCATAGGAATAAACTGTTATTCCATATAAAGAATAGGATTGGGAGCGAGCCATATTTATGATGAAGGAAGTGAATTGTTCCAATTGTTCTTTTCTAAGCCGGATGGGGACAGACGTTCTCCTGGAGCCATCCTTCTCGATTTCAACAGGCACTCCCCCCCTCATCAGCATAACCTTACTGGGAACTATCTGGAGAATTGCTTCTTTCGCCGGGAAAGCAGAACTTATCCCGGTGACTATAATGGAGATCAGAAAGACCAGGATTAAAGACATTGGGCTATATAGTTCAGCAGCTATTTCCGGGGTGCTCGTCCCGATCGAATATGCTGAAACATAGCCAAAAACATAGCCTAAGCATCCTCCTACTACCCCTATCACTAAACCCTCGATTAGGAACATGTACGTTATGAAGCTTGGAGGCGCACCTAGGCTAGACATGATCATTGATTCTCTTCTACGTTCATAGACCGAGTTTAACATCGTGCTTAGAATGATTAGCGACCCTATCGATATCAGCATGAGAATAGAGCTCCAATTACCAAAGGCGGCTATAAACGGGGCTCCTAACTGAATGGTTTCGAGCTGCAAGCCGTTTTTCAGGGTTGCCGAGTACGAGGAAACAATATCGATTGCAGTACCTTCTTCTCCTGTGGTTACTGCTCGGCTGAGCAATATCTTGTGCGATGAAATGGTGGACTTTAAATAATTTTTGACTTCAGCAGTTTTTTCCGAAGGATATGTTCCAATGATGGTTACAACTCGTTCAAGGAAGGGAAGTTCTTTCACTGTTTCAATGTCAACCAATCCTATTATTGGGCTTAATGCAACAACTACTCTATTACCCTGTGACAAAAGGGTGTCATCTGTTAAGAGAGATGGGTTTAACATGGAATCCCAATTAATAGTGCCCACGAAAATCGGTCTTCTTCGCAAATAATCCTCCAATCCTTCTTCGTTTAGAATTAGCAAAGTAGACTTGTCGAATGTTCCGCTAACTTTCAGTTCCAAATTCCCCATGATCAAATGGTTTGGGAGAGATTGGTTTTGAACTAGGTTTTCATCCATAAGGATACTGTTTTTTAAATCCACTGTCTGGGGCGATGTCTCTAGTCCTAAGCGGTTCTTAAGGAATGTGAGGTTTGCAAATATTATTATTCCCTTCAACTCCGGAGAATTGTAGAACGCTATGCAAATCGGAGTGTATTCAAGCATTTCCAGCTTCTTTGCATGGAAGACTGCTTCATCATAGCTCATTAGGAAGAGACCATTGTATTCTTCCGAAGAAGAACGTGCTGGCGTCGATATCGTTACCTTCGCCAGCCAGGATTTTGAGAAAGAGACAATGTGTTCCCCATCTTGATTTTCAGTCTGTAGTGTTGCGACGAGTGGCACAACTGTTCTTAGTGTTACAGCTGGGACGGTTGCCATCGCTATTGTGGCGACTGTAATTAACACCAGGATTCCCCTTACCTTTCTGCTTTTAAGCATTCGAAGTGCTGTTGATGCTGCTAGGCTGTAAATCGTAGCGGTTCCAGAGTATTTGGTTATCAGCCGAGTCATAAGAAGGACGATTGCTAGGCTCAGGGCTGCTGAAGTAACAGGCAGTACAAAGAAAGGTATTCCAGATATAAAGTTGGTGGTCGACCAGAAATCGATTAACGCTTTTTGTTTGATTGAGAAAAAGATTAGTCTTAAGCCAGGGTGAAACTCGAAAACTATTAAAAAGAACAATATGAAGAAAATAATCATCATCTTCTTACTCTTGTTAAATGCTATATTGGAAACCACTGCACCCGCGATGAAAATTATTGGCGTTATGATTGGAGCGATAAACATGGATGAAAAAACCAATGTGCCAATTTCGTTACCTGCTTCACAGACTAGTTTAAGAGCTTCCTCGAGTGGAAAAGAGTTTATTGCAACTGATTTCTGATCAATAGTTGGGAGCTCACCGAGATAGGATTTAGCCTGCTTAAGTTTTGCAGATATGTCTGGAGCATAGATCCTTGTTTCGCTCAAGAACTCGCTAGCGTTTTCAATTAAGCTGTTTGCTGTGTTGAAAAGTGCTTCAAAAATCTGAGAGCCGATTCTAATGTTTTCCTCATCTAGGTTCAAACTTATTTTGAAAGGTATGGTAAGCAGCGTAGCAGAGTAGTCAAGAGTTGGAAGCTCAAGCAGATATCTTCCAGATAACGTTAAACTGTTCAAGTTATAACGCGCTACTAAGAATCGATCCCCATTTTCTAATTGTCCTATATGGGTTCCTGAGGGTTCATCAAACACTATTCTGGAATTTAGTTTTTGGAGTGGTTTCATATCAATCGTATAGATCTTTGCTAGGCTTGCCACTAACGTTAGGTTGATGCTAACGGTTCTTCTCTCAGTATCCACACCATATTCCAGTAGAGAATCGTCCGGAAGGATCCGTGGGTTCTCGCCCCACCTGAATCGGCTGTAAGCATAATACCTGTAGTCTACCCCATCAAATACTACGTTCCAGCCTTGAATGGATAAATAAGAACCGCTTGCAATCCCTATCCTGTTTAATTGGATGCATGTATTGGTAGATAACTGAATGTATCCGATCCAAAGGCGTTCGTATTCCAAAGTTATTTCTTGACGATGGGTTGAGTTTCCTGGCTGATTCGTATTCCATGAGAAAGCTAAAGGTCCTAGTGGTCCCAGCGTCAAAGTGAAGTTGACTGGCTGCTGCGGCGGCTGGTCGAAAACCAACCTCACGTTTAAAACAACAGTGTAATTCGAACCACCTACCTGAGCTGAAAGAGGCCTTTCAAAAGTAGACATAATAGTTACGAATATAAGGCTGAAAATGATGGTTAACAGGCGTTTCCTAATCATCGAGCCTCTCATAGCTCTTTATAAAGCCTCTTATAAGTTTAGCGCATGCTAGCTAATCCTTAAATACCGGTCTTAAGCTTGGATACTGCTAACAGTATGTGATGCTTTCTTTTTATAGAAAGGATTATTAATATTAAGCAGAAAAACTTGGTCTACTTGAAGCAGAGCCTTACGAACGGCTTTTCTTAGAGAGTAGATCTGAAGTTCTTTCGCGATCTCCTCCTAATTAATCCTCTTTAGCTCTTTTTTCTACATGCAATATCTCTTTTACCTCCAAGCATACTAGAGTAAGATGAATGTTCAAACAGGCTTATGGTGCATGTCTGCCAACCGTGTTATTGCGTGAAACCATATTTGAGTCATGCTAGAAAACGTTCATTGAATGAAGGAGTATCCGTCTTGATAAAAAATTTATATTCCGCCCTAAGCATCATTAAAATGTTGCATTATGAAGAAAACACTGGCGTCTATTTCAAAGATGATTGACCATTCGCTTCTCCACCCTACTCTCACAGATGAGGATCTTAAGACAGGATGCCTCTTGGCTAGAAAATATAATGTGGCAACCGTGTGCATTAAGCCTTATGCAGTTAAACTTGCAAAAGAGATGCTTTCGGGTTCAAGCGTAGCTGTCTGCACCGTTATCGGTTTTCCGCATGGTAGTAACGCTACTGAAATAAAGGTGAGGGAAACAGAGAAGGCTTGTGAAGATGGCGCTACTGAAATAGACTTTGTCGTAAACATTGGGAAAGTTTTAAGCGGAGACTGGGGTTATGTTTCGAGGGAAATAAAGGCAGTTAACGATACTGCCGTTGAAAGAGGATCTATAGTTAAAGTAATCTTTGAAAACGACTATCTTACAGATGATTTCAAAGTAAAGCTATGCCACATATGCAATGAGCATCGCGTAGCATTCGTTAAAACATCCACAGGGTATGGTTTCGTTAAACAATCTAATGGGATGTATATGTATAGGGGTGCTGTTGACAGCGACGTGACCCTGATGCGTAGGGAATGCATCCCAGAGATACAGATAAAAGCAGCTGGCCGAGTTCATACGCTTGACGATTTGCTGAGGCTTAAAGAGCTCGGCGCAACAAGGATAGGAACCACCGCGACAGAAGCAATACTGGTGGAGGCGAAGAAAAGAGGTTACCGTTGAAAAGCATTATGAAAACAATGATTATTAATATTCCTGTTTATCCTGGCCACTATGGAATAAACTTTTAAAAAGAGGTAGGTTAAAGCATTCCGTGAAAATTAACTATCATATTCACACCACGTTTAGCGACGGTTCATCTAGCATGTCTGATTGTTGCGAGGCGGCGATTCGCAAAGGCTTCGATGAAATCGCTTTCACAGACCATTTGACTGTTTTCCCAGATGGCTCGTCGGCGGTTCACTCTTTAAACTGGCTTAGGCTTGAAAACTATGTTAAAGAGGCGAAGATGGTTTCAGAAAAGTGTGGAAGCAGGTTAACCGTGAAGCTTGGGCTTGAGGTTGATTATATTCCTGGCAACGAGAAGTTTTTAGAAGATATGTTGGCCAGTTATGACTTCGACTTTCTAATGGGTAGCGTGCACTTTGTCGGAGGAATCTGCATCGATTCCCCTAAACACAGGGTTATGATGGAGAAGGAAATAGGGAGGCATGGCTTCAACAAGTTTTACTCTAAATATATGCAACTAGTCAGTAAATCCGTAGAGACGAGTCTTTTTAACGTAGTCGGCCATATCGACATAGTGAGGATATGGGGGTTTAACCCTAATAATGGTCTTCTCGACGAGCAGAACGTGTTAAACCTTGTTAAGCAGCATGGAATGTGTATTGAAGCTTCTTCAAGAGGGTTGAGACAACCCGTCAGCTCAATATATCCTTCACAAAGAATCATGAGAAAGGCCCGTGAATTAGGAATACCCTTAACGATAGGTACTGACGCGCATTCCCTCGAAGAAATAGATTACGCTTACGATTCTTTAATAAGCTACGTAAAGGCATTCGCGTATGATGGTATAGCCACCTTAAGCAAGTATAGGATCGTGAAGAGAATGCTTGAATAAGGCGCTGGACATGATGATAGTAGGAAGGGTTCTACGCTAGGGATCCGGCCATGGTGGAAAGAGGTCTCTTGGGCAATGTTCTCTACAGAGTTTTAGAGAGAAAGGTTCTAGCCGGGATCATCGTTGAGACAGAAGCATACTACGAAGGGTCTGATCCTGCTTCAAGCCTACAGAATAGCGGAGACATAGCCATGGTGCTCTACGGTGATGTGGGAAGAGCTTTAATATATGGTGTTCAATATTGTTGCGCATATGCCTAAGGGCGAGTCTGCAGAGAAACCAGTATCTTTGAAGAACTCCGAGATTACTGTGAGAGAGGGGCGTGAAGAAATGAATATTGCTAGAAGTTTTCGAGTAGGCATTACTAGGAACCTAGCGTTCCGTTGAGATTCTATGTGACTAATCCCGTTTCATGCCTGTTAAGAAAAACCTGCCTAGGCTGACTCGGAAAGCTTAGAGAACTCCTTAAGTTTCTTAACATTCTCCTCGTGTCTAGACTTCCTCCTAGAGTCTAATGGTAGTCCAAGCTTCCTAGCTTGGTCAACTGTCAAACCGGCTTCTTTTAATTCTCCCAGAGAAAATCCTCGTGCCAGTCTCCAGAATAAGATAATCCCTCTTCTTCTCTTAGCTAAAGGAATTATTTCAGCATCCATTTTTTCAACCTCAGTTTTTATAATCCCCCTTTAAAAGTTTAATTGCCAATTTCGGTTGACAATAGTTTCAAGCGTGCGCGCTTCTCCATTTTTTAATCCATGGTTTTCATGCTTCTTTTAGCACGCTACTCCAGATGAAAATATAGTTCTCTCGGTTGAAGTTCCTTAAACTCATCCGTCTGCCGGACTATATGTCTCCTTATGTCTGCACAGAGGTGGCATTTGGAAATATATCCTTCCTCCTCCTCATAGTTAAATTCTCTGACAGCAAACTCATAAAGACTCCTAAGGCTTGTGGCAAGTGCACGTAGTATAGGCTTATCCTGCAGGTCTACTCCTTGAGTTAAGGCATCTAGTTCTCTAGCATCTCCAAGAGATATCCCACCACAGTATCCGGCTATATAGTTGAAATAGTTGTCAACGTGAACATGCCAATCCCTAGTCAGCTCCGGTATGCAGGACTCGTCGAAGAAGGCTTTAGCAGGATATCTTACAAATAAGTGTTTAAGCCTGTAGCAGGCTCTCCCCATCGGAAGGAGCTCAGAACGGCGCAATGCCCCCTTTTCTTTCCCCAAATACTGGTCGAGGGTAAGAGTATTTTCAACACGGAGACTTTTAAATCGCTGATAATGGATTTCTTGGTATATCATAGTGTTTTCTCCGAAAACTTCGCTCCCTATTTTAATCGCCCTCTCAGTTCGCCTAAAGGGAACATGCTCAAGGATGAAAGGGTTTACGCTAATCAATATTCCGTTCAGCCCCGCCTCTTTCAGAGCGGTAAACCTGTTCATAGTAACCTCGTCATTAACACACCAGAAGCAGTTAGTCTCAACGAAGATCGATGGAATTTTAAGCTCGTGTGCAAGCTTAACGGCATCCAACAGGAGACTGAAGTTTAGAAACGGTTCACCACCGGTGAAGTGTAGCCCATGGTTTACGCTAACGCTATCAGGCCCATAGGGGCTTGGCCTAATCCTTTGAGCCAACCGGCTTAATACGAGCTTAACCCCCTCTTCAGTAAGCCAATCAGCCCTCCAGAGGGGGGAGCAAGCATACATGCAGTGCTTGCACTCACTGCTACACTTGTAAGAGAGAATTACTCCTGCTGAAACAGGTTCAGGAACATGAAGCATATCCATCTCAGGCACCTTCTGTGGGTGAATAGTAGGAGGAAAATAAAGATTAGCACATGCTAAATAATAAGCTTATTAGTATGCTGCAAGAATGAGGTTACGGTCAGAAATGAAGGCTCGAGGTTTGATTTCTGATGAGGACCGGGAGATAATTAGGCGTTTAATGGAAGTGAGGACTGCGGATGTGATAGACGCGTTGGACAGGTTTAACCTCCATAGTTCAACAATAGTCTCCAGCGAGATACGGCCTCTTTTCGAAGACATAAAGATGGCGGGGATTGCGTTAACGATACGCCTACTCAAATCTAGAGAGGCTGTTCCCACAATGTCTCCGGAGGAGTATGAACAATATGCTTCAGAATGGTATAGAAACAGGAATAATGCTGACCTCTTCCTTAAGATAGCTGAGCCTGGGCATGTCTTGGTTGCTGACGCAGGTGGTTATACTCAAGTAGGCTTCTGGGGCTCGTTCATAGCGTTGATAGCTAGGGATAGGGGTATAGTTGGTCTGGTTATAGATGGTGGCTGCAGAGATGTTAGGGAGATTAGAAAGGAAAGGTTTCCTGTTTTCTGCAGGGGCGTTGGACGTTCTGAAACCATTGGAAGACAGGAGCTTCATCCGGAGGATGTTAACATACCTGTTACGGTTGGCGGAGTCCTAGTGAAGCCCGGGGATTTCGTTTTCGGTGACGACGATGGTGTTGTCATCGTTCCAAGGGATATTGCTGACGTGGTTTCGCGAAGGGCTTTAGATCAATTTAAGGAGGATCGTAGGAATCAAAAGCCGTATCTCGAGAAATTCGGTATTCAGCTTTAGGAGAGGGGGTAAGAATGGAGTATTGGAGAGTAGAGCTTGGAAGGATAATTGTCTTCAGATGCGACAGGGGTGAAGATCTTCTTAAAACGATTGAAAGTATTGCTAAGGACAACGGTATTTTCAACGGCGTCATCCTTTCGGCAATAGGCACCCTTGAAAACTGTCGTATACATAGAGTTACCTCTAAGAAACTGCCGCCGGAAGAGGAGTATATTGACATAGACGGCCCGCTGGAAGTTAACTCTGTAGACGGCGTTGTTGCAAACAGTAAACTCCACGCGCATATCTCTGTTTCAAACGGAAAAGGAACGTATGGGGGACACTTGGAGCCAGGAAGCCGTGTTCTCTACTTGGCTGAAATAGTTCTGGCTGAAATAGTCGGGGCTTTTCTAAACCGTGAACCGGATGAAAAAACCGGGCTAAGCCTTTTGAAAGCCGTGCAGAAATGAGCATCCATATTTGTATAAAAGTTGGCGCGTGTTACAAAGAGAGTAAGATAAGGCGTAATCCTTATTTGAAAAACATGGTAAATGCTTGATTAGCACATGACCCTAGTACCGCCATTCTTCAGACCCCCTTAGCAAGGCCTAAGGCTGATACTTAGTTGCAGGTGACGCTTCTTCCTGCATGTTCCGGCTTAACTTTTCAATCGTCCTCAATATTTCAACGTCGAGTGGCTTATGTCTCCGCTTCCTATGTTTTCCAGCTACATATGGGCCTATTGAGGCAAAGGCCCTCTCAGCTAAATCGTCCCCCTCGCCTTCTGTGAAACGTCTCCACGAATCCGGGAAATGGACGTACGCATCTGGGTTTGTCCAGCCTATGTCGAACTCGTCCAACTTCTCTGGAGGGAAGCATACGGCAACGCGGTCGAGCGTCCTATGCAAGGATAGGGGTGAAGTGAAAACCTTCTGAATATCTATTCGGCTTTCAACGGTAAGCCCCTCCATGGGCTCCAGCCTGCCGGAGATGAAGCTCGTTATCGAGTAAGCGATGTCAACCGGGCCTATTCTTTTCCTAGTTTCGCCACTAAAACAAAAAGGGTTGATGTGAACATGGGCACCGTGCCCACTCCACTTTATGAAAACTGATTTAACGACCCCGGATTTTTCGAGTAAGCCTATGATTTCTCGAGCCTTCTCAACCACCTTCCTCCAATCCCCGTCTTTAGTGTCTATGTCCCAAACTGGGGACGAGTAGACTATGTTACTCCTCTCTAGAAGGTCTTCCCTAGTCTCAAGCTTAGAATAGATGTGGGCCGTGGCATAGAAGGCCCTTGGCCCATATTTCTTGTAGCGGCTGATTATCCTCGCTACTTCCAGTTCCGAGTCTATGGTGAGCGGCCTTCCCTTCTCATACCTGATCATCAAACGAGTATCGTTCTCCCCGACTGTTTCACAATGGATGGCGACCCAGCGGTTTCTGCAGTACTCCGCCAGCTCCCTCCTGACTTCAGTTTTCCCATAGTGCTCCAACGGAAGTCGGGCGCTCATATAGACACCTCGACCTTTGGTCTTAATCGTGGGTAGTTGACAACTCTCTCTCCGCCTCCTTCTTCGCCTCCGCTATCTTCCTCATCACTTCGGACGGCAGCTTATAGTCTTCGATTCTTCTCTCAACCCTGCCCAGAACCACCAGCCCTACGCCGGGCTTAATGTCAATCTCGTAGAGATACCTGCTGTGGTCAGTCTGCCTCATCTTCTCCACCACTATAAATCTTTTCAACTCCCCGCCACGCAAAATCCTCCTAAACCTTATTATTCCGTCAGCTATATGCTCAACACCGAAGCCGAAGCTCTCTGCAGTGGTTATCGCATACTGGCTTACGGCGAGCACTGTGAAACTCCATTTAGAGAGAACCTTCTTAGCATAGTAGCTGTACCTTCTGGCCATCGCTGGCTTATCAAGCCAGAATGCTGAGAGGCTGTCGATAACAATCCTGGCTCTACCGTATCCAAGCTCCTTCTTAGCCTCTATTATCTTAGAGACTAGCGCCTCCATGTCTAGGCTCTGCAGGCTCCACCTGTCCGTCCTACCCATTAGAGCGTCGATTATTATAAGCCTGTCTTCTTCAATCCTCTTGGAGAAATCCATGTTGAACTGAGAGGCTTGTCTGACTATCGACTCCTTGCTCTCCTCCGTCGTGACGTAGACACACTTATCTCCCTCTTCAACACCCTTGTTTATGAAATGTATAGACAGTATTGTCTTGCCGCATCCGGGCTCTCCGGTGATCGCTACGAAGAAGCCTTCAGGCACCCCTCCTTGAAGCAGGGAGTCTAAGCCATCAACCCCTGTGCTCAGCCTCTTTATTCCCAGAGACATAATATTAGTCTAATAGAGGCGGCATAAGAACTTATCACTAAACCTGCCTGCAGGGTTTTAGCTTTCAGACGCCTCTTAACCCAAGTGCTTTTCAGCTCAAGCCGTGTATAAAAGGATCCCAAGATTTTTGTTGTAAGCGTACAGTGCGCGCTCATGTCCTTGAAAAAGTTTAAAAGAAAGAAAATGAGAAATAACTAACTGAGGGAAAAGGAAAATGAATAGACCAATGATTCTTATATTCCTCCTTGCAATGATGCTGCAATTCAACTTTACGAGGACCTATGCTCAGCAGACCGGGGAATTCTCTATTAGCGTCGGCGACCAGCAGGTGGATGTTGTGCTGCTTGACCCGGAGGGGAGGGAAATATTCGGTGTCATCGTGCAGAAGAATGGTGGTATAAGCGAGTTAAGAATCTCTCAGATACCGTATGCAACTTCTCTCGGGTTCTTCGTTTGGAACGATGATTGGGGCCAATCGTACGGTAGTGACGCGATAGCTGAACCAGTAATAGAGAATAAGGGGGACTATGTGACTCTGACCTGCTATGGAATGTTCAGGGTCCACCAGCTTTCCATAGTCACCAACATAACGATATCTAAGACGGGGATCATACTTTTCTCCTCAAGAATGGTTGCTGAAAGAAATGAGCCAACCATAATGATGATAGCTTGGGATTCTTTCCCCCCGATAGAGCTTTTCGCAGGGGAAAAAGTCTATATACGGGCAGGCGGGAGAGTGCAGGAAGCCACTCTCCCAGTCAACTTTGGAACCAACCCGATTTTCAGTTCCAGCGATGTTCAATGGGTGGATTTCAGCAAGCCCTTGGAGGGGGTGACCTTGATCAATATGGCTCCCGACCTTCATTCTGAAGGGATTGTTCAAGACGAGAGGGAGTGGAATGGAACTACTTACAGCGCTCGTTACACGATTCGTGCTTGGGGGCAAAGTTCTATGGCAGAAGGTGAAGAGGCGAATACTAAGGTGGCTATCTATATTCATGGTTCAGGAGGATACGAGGGTAATCTCGAGGTAATAGACCTGCTGCTTAGCTTCACCGACCTGGAAGCAAGGATAAGGAGCAGCACATCGTTTAAAAACGATAGGGCTCGGGAGCTAGCATCGCAAGCGCGTGTCCAGATGAATACTGCTCTGGTTAAACTGCTGACTGGCGATATAAATGGTGCCACAGACACGTTGAAGCAGGCTGAGAGCCTTATCAAGCAGGCTGAGGAAACGGAGGTGGGGCCAATTATGATGCGCGATATACTTGTAACGGGGCTCATAGTAATTTTAATCGCCATCTCAATCGTCGTCTTGAAAATATTCAGGAAACGGAAAACAGGCAAATAGGCGGATAATTGGAGTTTTTTAACAATTCCCAGTGGTTTAATCGTTTAACGTTTTTCCACTAACCCTGCTTTACGCGCCCTGAAAATAATGTTTAAATGCCTAGACTTGCAATAATTAACCGGAATGAGGGAGTTAAAACGCGGTGTGATCATGGTTTTCCCAATTGCCATATGCCTCGTTCTCCAGTATCTCGTAACGGAGGTAAACGCACAACAGACTGAAGGTTTTGCTATAGATGTTGACGCCCGGATAAACATCGCTTACTTCGAATCCGGGATAGAGAAGTTTAGGATTATAATTGAGAAGAACGGCGGCATCAATCAGACTCTGGTTAATCAGATACCGTGCATGGCTTTTGCTGGGAATTTTGTATGGAATGATGATTGGGCGCAAACCTCCGGGAGCAGTGCGACCGCCGAGCCGATTATTGAGAATAAGGGTGATTACGTCACGGTCAGGTGTTTCGGTATGTATACTTTTCACTCGCTTTCCATGGTTACCGACATAGCGGTCTCCAAGACTGGCTTAATATTAATCTCCTCCTCCCTCCGGGCTGAGAGGGACGAGCCAACAGTGGTTCAAACGGCGTGGACAGCGTATTTCCCGGTGGAAATGTTCGCTAACGAAAAAGCGTATGTAAACGTTGAGGGGGCTATAACGGAGGTAACGCTTCCTGCATTTCAAACTACTGGTTCCCTCTTCAGCAGTCAGCAGGTTGTCTACTGGGTTGATTTCAGCAGACTCATGGAGGGAGTCACTTTCATAAATATGGCTCCCGGCCCAAATGTCTGGAGCGGCACTACGGTGCAGGATGAACGGCAGTATGGCGGTAACGAGTATATTGCCCGCCACGAGCATACTCCTTGGGGACAGGGGGCCATGAAGATGGGTGACACCAGAATTTCGAAGATCGCGTTTTATTTGCATGGCCCTGGGGGATACTCTGAAAACATCGATATGATAAGCCTCGTCTCAAACTTAGCTAGGGCAAAGATTGAAGCAGAGAACAGGCTGGAGTCTTACAGTAAGGATGATGCGAAGGCTTTTGCGTCACAGGCAATTAATGCTGTGGAGTCGGGTATTGAAAAACTTTTGAGAGGCAATATCTCTGGGGCGGAAGAAGATCTGAACCGGGCGAACGATCTCTTAAAAAAGGCTTACGACACGGAATACGCGGGCAGGTTACCGGTTGAACTAATGGCTTCGGTCATCATTCTTGTAATCGCCGTGATAGTGGTAGTGTTGATGAGGAGAAGATCAAAAAAATGACTGTAGGCTTGCCGCACCCAGTTATTTCTTGAAGACTATCTCATACCAGATAGTTTCGAATTTCAACCCGATTGAGAAAACTTTATACTGTCCTTCGCTGGAAACCGGGACCTGTTTAACTCTTCTCCCAACATTATCCAATGCCCAAACCTCTATTCCGGCATTAGTTTTGATTCTAATGGTGGCTGGAACACCTTCTACAACTGTAGGGGCAGAACCCCAGCTGGTGTCGCATGTTATCCGTTCATTATATATTTTTATGCTGCTTAGTAGACTGTTGGACCATGTCAGCACCTCTGCTTCGTCCTCGTAGGTGCGTAGACGCATTCCAGTGTTCGTCGCGTAACCGGCGGCTACGATTAATGCCCTATCGCAGGATTCGAAGCTTTCACCATCTAAAACTGATAATGATATGACGCTCCAACCGTCTAGAAGCGTTTCCCCGGGTTCAACCACGATTGTTCCGAAGTCAATCTTTCTGCCTCCGCCGAAACCTATTACCGCAATGCTTCTTGAAGCGTTGACTAATATCACTCCCTTCTTGGATTTAGAGGTATCCCAAGTTACTTCCCCGTTGTCCGAGCGGTAAACAGGTCCAGAGACGCTTAAGCTGGCGTTGCTAGCTGCACCTTCCTTGGTCGTGATGGCTGTCCTATGTACGAGCGAGACGATGGGGTTTAATCCAGCGTTGCTTGCATCCGGCAGCATCCATGCGAAAACCTTCCCACTCGCTATCAGGTTGATCTCGTCCTGCTTATCCAGTTTCACAGTTACCAGCCGGTCTGCCGGCTTAACATCTCCCCTTAGAAATATTAGGTGCGCAGGTATTAGAGTAGCCATTTTAACAGGATGCTGATCAATATCGAAATACCCTCTTATTTTCCTAGAATCCCAATTGCCCCTGCTCCCATAGTCGAAAAGGAAGATTCCATCCCAATCCTGGAGGGCAGCATAGGTTGCTAATATTAACGTTGTTTCAGCATCATACATGTTTGGGGCAGGATGATTATACTCTGTTACGAAATGAGGCTTGTTCTCAACTCTCTTAGCAGCCAAACCTACGACAGTGCTTTGAGGATAATTCACCATCGGCTCGTTAACAACAAACCAGTTAGTGGAATCCCACGGGATCCCTGGGAAGGAAGGATGGTTCCAGTAAGCATGCGTGTCTACAACATCAAGCTTAGACATTATGTTTGGCGTGCTGCACCCCACTATAGTGCCTATCACCAGGGCTTTCACACCAAGTTCTTCCTTAATGAACCTCTGCATCTCCATGAAAAACCCCTCCTCCGTGCTGTATAGGAATTCAACCCAGTCTCTTCTGGCGGCAAGAGTCCTCGTGCCGTATTCAGCAAGCGTTAAGATTCTGACGGTAGCATTTTCAACACTCTCGCTCTCTATCGGGCCGTATCCGCTGAAACGCTTCATGGAGAAGCAGGAGAACTGGTAGTTCGCCTTGTTCCCACCAAGCCCCGAGACGTCGAGCCTAGCGTTTCCCTCCGACTCTGACGCGACTAGAGCAATCTCATAGTCTTTCCAATCCGTCGTCAAAAGTATTTCAACTCTCTGCGAAACACTTCGCCAAGGATCATGCGCTTGAACCAAGCCTACGCTTACTCCAACCGTTTTATCAGCCCTAGCCGTGAATCTGACGAGATAGTTTTCCTCCGCCACTATTCTCAAGCCGGGTTGGTTAAACTGCACGTGCCAGCTTTCAGAGCCAAGCTGCGTAACCTTAATTTCCAGCGCCGGCTTCCCCCCGGGTCCTTCAACTATTCTGCTTGAAGCCTGTGCTCCGTCATGAACCTCCAAAGACCAATTTTTAACACCGTCTTCGAAGCAGCCGTTCTTCAGTAGCTCAGGTTGTTGCTCCGGCTCAACTCTTGCACCCCATGTTCTTCTGAACTCCTCGTCAGACAGGTATTTAGAAGCAAGGTAGCTGTTCCACTTTTCCTGGAGCCTATCCTTAAATACTTGAGGAAGCCTGTCTATAGCGCCTCCGAGCCAAGATTGAATAAGTCCCTGCTCGTTCACTATTTCAACGAAAGCCACCGCAGGGTCCTCGGCGTAGGTCATGCCTGTGTAGGGGTTTAAATGGGTTAGGAGTTGTCTAGCATACTCTTTCTCAAGCTCCTCAACCTTCTCCATGAAGAACCCGAGGGCCTGCTGATCCTTCCAGTCAACCGACTCGATTTCCCTAGGCAGGCCGTCTGCGGCAGTGAACCTTCTTGACACGAGTAGGTTTAAGTCAACATATATGCCATTCTCCTTAAGCTTTGAAATGAAGTAGTCAAGCCTGTCGAGCGCATTCTTGCTGAGGCGGCGTGTGCCTCCAGTAGACCTGTCGAATATGTTGAAAGACCCCCAACCCGCATCCATATGGTGGAAACGCACCATGTTGACTCCGAATTTGGCGAGTCTACTGGCTATGCCTTCAGCCTCCCCCTTCTCGGGGAAAGCTGCTCCCTCGCAAATATTCACGCCCAGGAACCTTATTCTTTCCCCACCAACGTAAAGATGGCCATCCTCTCCTACATACGCGTATCCAAGGGTTCCCGCAGGCTTGGCAAGCTTCTTGCTCAAGCTTAACGCTGTCTCTTCAGAATCGTCCCAAGGCAAATAGAATGGGAAAACCCCTTTTTCAGCCTTCTTGTATTGTCCTGCAAGTGCTAAGTATAGGAGTGTTATTGCAGCTACTATCACAATTATGCTTATCATTATTAGCAGCCTCCCATTTCTCACCTGAAAGCATTCTCCACCTACAAATATAAACCTTAAAGTCTATCTCGTTTCGGAGCGGGAAATACTGCTGAAAAAGTTTGGCTGTCAAAAAACTTATATAGATGAATCGGAAAACCTACCTTATGAATGTAAGCTGGAAAGCTTTGGCGTTAACTTTTTCACTCCTGATGCTTCTGCCAGCAATCGCACCTCCCTCCCATGGGCAGACGGAATCCGGCTACGTTTCTGTCCACAACTCTTTCTACGTACATACACCGGGAATGTTTTACGACTACGTTTGGTGTATTTCAGTATTGAGTCTAGCCGACGATAATCACGTTACTATCTACGAGCTTCCGGATGGCAAGATTGTGGGAGAGGCTGACCTGTCTTTCAAGCAGGTTTTCAGATATAATGGCAGTGAAACAGACCCGAAGTATTTCAAGGTGACTTCCGCCAAACCAGTTTCAGTTTCTCTTCACGGGGGTCAGATTAACGCTCCCGCGAGTTGGCAGATGGGTTGGGGGCAGGGCTCAACATTCTACAGCGCAGTAGACGGTAAGCTCATTGGTAAACGCTTCATATTCACCCCCATGTCCAACAATAGGACTTACATAAGCGGGTTGTTCGACCTTTCGGCGCCAGTTATCTTTGCAGTAGAGGATTCTCAAATAAAGCTTGATAGCCCCTATGGGACAATAGATGAATGGTTCATGTTTGCCGGCACATCCAGACAGCTTAGCCAAATTCCCGCGCACGACGTTTACACTTTAGAGTCCACGGGCAAAGTTCTTATCGGAACTTTCAACGGTGACAGCCTGTCTGTTGTTCCAAGCACCTCGGGAGAACTCACAGGCAGGGAGTTCATAACTAGGCCGGCTATTCAGGTAAACCCTGAAAATGCTAATATCACGATGGGAGGGATAATAGTTTTCGCGTATGAAGATTGCCAGGTCTCAATATTTTCTTTAAGCGAGAGGACTCTGCTTAAAAGCCTGACTCTGGCGAAAGGCGAGTACAGCTTCATATCGGACATTCCTTTCTACGAGATCTCTCCAGAAGAATATGCTCCACGGGACATATATGTTACTTCAACAGGCACGATTAGTCTTTGGGCCGCTAGTGCGAGAGGCGCAATAATGCTGGGGAATCTGGGGGATGATGTAACGTTCCTAGCCGGATCCGGGACCTTGATGTTCTACGCGCCCTCGTATGCAGTAATATTCTCCCCTGAAAAGACGACTTTTGAGCTTGACGGCTCGAGCGTTGAAATTGAGAAAGACGGCTACATGCGGACCACGGGCGGCTATCATGTGGTTCAAACAAATAGGCCCTTAATCGTACAGGTTGTGGCTCTCCACCACGTTATGGGGCAGGGGAGCGGCCCTAACAGTTTCTGTTCTGCTGTTTTAAGCGTTGACACTGCCAAGTCTGAAGCACCCGGTAAGGAGGGAAGCTTGGACTTTACACTGATCGGAATGGTCGTCGCTGTAGCAGTTGTGGCAGTAATCGTTTTTGTAAAAAGAGGGAAAAAGGGTAAAAGCTAAAGGCTAGTCTTTAACGTTAACCGTGACCGCTTCCTCATAATAAAAGTATTTCTGTGCTCTACTATCGTAACCTATTGCAACAATACGGATTACAGCGTTGCTTAGCTCTCCAGGGTAGGTTAACGGGAGCGTGGACAGTGTTACTCTGCCCTCAACATAGTTACCGTTTGCCACAAGATAAAGATAATCAGTGTCCTTATCACCTTGCCCAGTGTTTCCAACCCACACGGAATGTATGACTGCCATGGCGGTGTCCCATGCAACATCATTAATAAGATCGTCCCAGGCGGGGTGTTGAGCATATACGCTTGTTTCCCATCTTACAGGCGCACTATCATAAACACCAATATACCATACTCCTCCTTCTCCTCCCAATACTGGAAGATAGGCGATTGTGGCCGCAGCCTGTTCCTTTAGCCTTAATTCATTAAGGCCATAGAAGTATACGTTTTCCGGGAGGGCTGGGCCCAGTCTTTCTCCCTTTATAATCGGAGACCTGTCCACGTATTTTGTTCTTAGACCCAGGGTTTTGCCAGATCTTATAGGCAACGTAGGTGAATTTAGGAAATACGAGGTGCCAGTAACAGGGTCATACCCGAGAAGCCACCAGTCTCCGTGCCCCGTCGCGATATTTATCCTCCAGGGCTCTTCCCCGGGAATATTAATCCTAGTGCCGTTATTAGGATCCCCATAATAGTAGGCCAAGTAATCGCCAACCCACACTAGTACGCCTCCACTCTTCAACCATGCTGATGCAAGGCTTTGCTGATTCTCCTCCCCCCGCCATATCGGCGGGTTTCCGAATGCTGGGAGAATATCGACCCCCATTATCACCACGTCGGGCTTCATCTCTGTCATGAGAGTCCAAAGCCCGAAAGTGTCGATCAGTACAACATTTATCCCCGCTGCCGAGAGGATGCTTGAAACCTTGCTATACCAGGCCATTATTTCGGCTTCGTTGCCTACCGCACTGTTGTTGAACAGCGGGTCGTAGTAGAAGTATACCTTCTTTTGGCTAGGCCATCTGTCTACGAAATGGGTGAAGAGCATGAGCCTCACCCAGTCTAAGCCGTTCGTCTCAACAGTAAAGCTGGCTGAGATTGCGCCTTTCTCGTCTTTAGATGCTGCAGAAGAGCTTATTCTTATTTTCTCTGCAGCTACGCTCATAGGGGCTTCTGCAGCAAGCTGCTTGGTCGTAACTTGGGGGATTGGTGACGGTGGGTATGCTGCTGCTGAAACCCTAAAATCATATTCCGACCCGAGGCTCCAAGGCAGACTGAATTTAACGGAGACTGTTCCCTCGGGTTCGACCCTTATCTGCTCCACAGCCTGAAAGTCCCCGTCCACAGCGATGCTTACAGGGTTTCCAGGAAATATTCTAGTATCGCCAACATGTATTTCTCTGACTTCAAGCTGATCCTTGCTGGTGTTCTTAATGATAAGCAGGACGCTGTTCTCCCCCGCTTCTTTTTCAAAAAGCACGAGAAAATTGAAGTCAACGGTTTTACCGATTAGCATGGGAAGGATTTGGGATACGCCAATCGCTCCAACAATGACAATTATAACGATTATTAAGACCTTTCTTCTCTCCATTTCTACCCGTGTTCTTTTTACAGGTCAACAATTTAAAGCTTTCTACCGATTATGAAAAATATCGTTCTGTTTTTCAGAGATGTTTACGTGCTATCCTCATCCATCTTGTCTAGTAAAGCAATTATCTCCATCATAGCTCTCCCGTTGTGATACGCTGCCTTCCAGGGTCCAGCCTTATATCCGAAAGGCTTCCCATCCGGCCTGATAACATTATACCAATCACCGTTCTCCCAATCAACCTGCTTTTCCTCAACCCAGTTCAACGTTTTCTCGAAGAAATCAAGGTAAGCGGGATCGTTTGTTAAGCGATACATGTAGACCTCGCAAACAAGTGCCTCAGCCTGCACCCACCATACTTTATCAATCCTGTCAGCCGGCCTGTTGAGAGGACCACTGTCGTAGAATCCCCCGTTCTCATAGTCGAAACCGAATCTAGCGGTGAAGTGGAACAGGGTCCGGTAGAAATCCAGTAGTAGGCTGTGGGGAATTTTTAAAAGATTGCAAGTATTTATGAGCAGCCATATGTTTTCGAGGTTATGTCCATAGGATGTCCGGTCGTGTCTGGGGCCATGGAGAGGAGTCCAGTCAAGCTGAAATGCTTCGGTGCATACTCCCGCATCCTTACGCACGATAGAGTTGCTAAGTATAAGAATCAATTCAACCAGTCTTTCCCGCGCCTTCTTGTCCCCGGTAGCCCTGTAGAAATTATCGAGTGCCTCAAGCATGTGAAGGTGAGTGTTCATAGACTTGATCTTAGAAAAATCTTCTCCTAAGGGCCCCGAGCCAGATGAGGGCGACCAGTCTTTTAGGAAGGATTCTCTGTAGCCGCCGTACGAATCATCGTGAGAGTGTTCCTCAATCAGGTTGAAAAGCGTTCGGGCAATGCTGAGTGCCTCATCGTCCTTGCTGGCCATCGCGAACTCGGAAAGGGCGTAGAGCCCGAAAGCTTGGCCATACATGTTTTTGCCAGGTATAGTCAAGTTCCCCCGATGGTCCACCTCCCAGAAGAAACCTCCGTTATCAGGATCCCACATCTTGTCGCGTAGAAAAACGTATCCGTGTCGCGCTGCTTCAAGAGACTCCGACCCGCCCCATCCTGAGTTGAACAGTCTCGAGAAATACCAGACCATTCGCGCTTGCGTGACGATCATTTTTGCCCCCTCGCCCAGAGGCCTGCCGTAAACATCATGGTTCAGATAGTAACCGCCGTTCTCCCTGTCTATTGCTCCGGGATACCAGAAAGGCTTAATGTTCTGGCTAAGAATTTTCTCAAGCCTGCTTCGAGTATTCTTGCGGAAAGCCTTCACATCAAGCTTCTTCAACCAGCGTCACTCTCCGCAGCTTGGGATGTTGTAGGGCGCTTGCCAAGTGATTCCGCAGCCTCCTTTCCCATCGCTACGATCATCCTGAAAACATCTAGGCATGCAGCCATACCAATTAGGATTAAACCAATTCCTGCGATGAAAACACCTGGACCCCATGCGGTTGTAACAATATTTCCCTCGAACACTAGTTCCCCAGGCGGGGGTGGAAACCCGTTTCTAATAATTATTCGAAGCCAGCCCTGCACAAAATCCCCCACACCCACCAGGATCAATGCGACTGAAATAGTTAGGCAGAGTGCTCTTCGAGACCATGTTTTTACGAAGGCGCTGGATAAGGCTATTACCATTGACGGGAGTAGGAAGAAGGCTATTCGAGGCATCGGGGGGCCAGACGCCTTCCAGCCTTCAGGAAAGATTCTCGTAATCTGGCTGTAGTCCTGCCACAGCGGGTATACTTTCCAGTATGCTTCCCCCTCTTCAAGTCTACCGTGCATCTCATACCATGGGAGAAGCAGGCTGATCAGCATGATTATTCCTGCGATGAGGCTTAGGCTGTTTCTTCCACCCTGATACTTCAACGCTTTAGGAGCAGCTTTGAAAAAGCACGTTATAAGTTTTATGCTGTTGAATAATGTTTGTCACATTCAATAGCTGTTATGAGAATACTGTTGAACAAAAAAGAAAAAGAGGTTTGGTGTTTAATACGGGAAGAAGAACCTGTAGATTCCCAGCATTCCGCTTAAGAACAGCGCTAGGTTCCAACCGACCATGAAGCCCACTGCTATCGGAACACCCTTCTTCTCCCAGAGGGGTACTCCACCCACTCTCAAAGTTATCCTCTTGAGTACGTAGGCTACAGTCCAGCTTGTCAGGATGAAAGTGCTTGTTCCAGCCATACCTGCCCAGATTCCTATCGGGTCGAGTGGGAACCTGTACCACAGCGTTCTGGCAACGTATACTGCAACTATGACTAGCGCTCCTCCCAGAGCTGCCAAGTACCAGCCGGGGTCGCTTGAAGGATAGTTCTGCATGGAGAGCGGGTTGAACAGGAAGACTGTCCACCATCCCTCGTGGGTCAACGGTCTCTGAAGGGCTGATCCGAACATGTGCCTAAGCTGAAGGGCGAGTGGGAACGACACTATTATTGAAACAACCATGGCGATCGTCATAGCTATGTATAGGTCCTTTAGGTTCGTATTCGTTGCCTTTGCAATCCTGTATATGACTAGGACTTGGCTATTGTTGTTCCAACAGTAAATGTTCTGCGGCCTGCTTATCATCGCGTAATCGTTCACAATGGGTGGTGTAACGTTCGCCTCAGTTAGACCCGGATAGGCCCAGTTAATCCAACCCGGAGCATGCGGCCAGTCCCCTATCTCGGGCCCGCCGTAACCTGCGCTTCGCGAGTTCGCGCCTCTTTGGAGGAAGTATACGATTATCACTAGGAAGCCACCCAGAACACTGGTTCCCCCTATTCCTATGTTTGTAGCTATGAGTAGCACCATTGCTACGAAGAAGATTATGTAGTTTATTCTGAAGGGTATCGGCTCCTGCGCATCAATCTTAGGGTCAGGTGTACGCGCCCACTTGAATGTTTGAACTATGTAACGCCAGTTGAGGACGATCCACATAAGGATCACTGCTGCCGACATGCCGTAGGTTCCCATAGCGTAGTAGAAGAACGGTGGGGACTGACCCAAAAGGTCTCGCTTCTCGTTGAACCACGTTATTGTGAAAACAGTCTGGTAGTAGCCGAAGTAGTATGCTATTTGGGGAAGTATGATCATGAATAAGACGTTTGAGACTATACCTGAAAGCAGTATGTCAACCGGCAGCAGGTATGCGAAGGCTATTGACGACGGGTTCAGCTCCAAACCGTTCAGACCGACGAGAGTGTCTTTAAGAGGAGTCCTAGTCGTGTCTACAGTGGCGAGAGCCCACGGTATCCACGGGTCCCGGCTGAAACCATATATGTCTGGGAACCATGTGAAGACGTTTCTCAAAGCCTGCGGTAGGAAGAATAGGAATCCTATTATGGCTGCTACCAGGAAGAGTCTCCTGCTGGCCTTTTTCTCCTCGGCTTTCCCAAGGTTTGTTATCATCTCTATGCCTACGTATGAGGCAGGATATGGCAGCGCCTCCACATCCAGCCACTGGCGTCGAAAGATGTGCACCATGCTCGTCATGAAGAGCCACCATAGTATTGCTATAAGTATCCATGATGCAAGCGCCGGCATGTACTCGCCCCATGGAACTGCGACTCCGCCCTGAAGCTGTAGCTGCTGAACCTCCAAACTCGGCCCCCAGAGCATTGAGAACATTTCGCCGAATTGCGGGTACCAGATTTTCGCCGTCAGCATGTTGTCGAGCGTGCTCATCGGAGCCCATCCGTAGGCGTATGCAATCGTTATCACGAAAACGGCCCAGAGGACGGTTAGGCGCCTCACATCCATCTTCTTTATGCTTGGGACAACCTCTGCCAGCAGCAGAAATATGCTGAAAATTATTAAGCCTATGTTTCCAGGTGTAAACGTGTTGCCCCATTGCATCCACTGGGGAGTGAACGCCGTTACAGTTATGCTTATAGCTGAGAGCACTGCAGCTATTACTGCTGTTAAAACCATCATTTGAGGAGTCATAATTTTTGGCGGTGCTTCTACAACTGTTTCTTGGCTTGTCCTTTCAGACATTTTCACATCGTGTATATGACTTTATTTTTCATATATAAAGTTTACTGTTATGAAGATCTAAAATCGCCATTATCAACATTAGAGATAGACCGATGTCGAAAGCATAGCGTGCGCTACTATACTCCAGAAATTTTTACCGGCAAGATTCGCAGCGAAATATGCTGGCTCAGAGCTTGGAAACACGGGAAAATAAAAACTTTAAAAACAGGTTTAAATTGTTGACTAGCACCATGAGCGTGATTTGGCGTGGATTCAACTACCCTGCATGCTGGTATGGTCCAGGCCCGGTGAGAAAAGGTGAAGAGCCTAGGGAGGATGATTTTACGCTTGCTGCTAAATGGGGTTTCAACTTCATTAGAATCCCTGTACACCACCTGTTCTTCGAGAAAGAAGGTATCCCCCGCTCATACGTGGAGGAGAGGCTTGCATATGTCGACAAGGCTATTGAATGGTGCAGTAAACTGGGGCTTCACGCAAACCTAGATATGCATTTCCTCCCGGGATACGGTATAACTCACCTCATACATCAGATTCCAATAACCCTTTGGACAAGCGAGGAGATGCTTAGAAGAGCGGAAGACATATGGAGGATGCTGGCGGAAAGATACAGGGAAATGGGAGATTTCCTTAGCTTCAACCTGATAAATGAGCCCGCTGGCGTCGATATGAAAACATACGTTAAGTTTGTCAAGAGGATGGTTAAAGCGATAAGGGAGATAGATCCGGATAGGATCATAATAGTTGACGGCATAAATGTTTCAAGAACACCCGTATATGGTCTTGAAGACGAGGAGCTTCTTTTCCAAAGCTTCCACTTCTACGAGCCAATGTGGATGACCCACTTGAAAGCATCTTGGGCGCACGGCCCCGATGTGTATGAGGAGGTACCCAAGTACCCAGGAGAGCCGCCAAACATGGATAATTACCTGGCGAAGTATGCTCGCGACGCTAGGAGGAGAGGCTTCTTCATCAGGTATAGAAACATGCGTGCCGATAAGAACTGGATAGAGAGCAAGATTATGCCTTGGGTCGAGTTTAGGGAGAAAACAGGAACCCTCATACACTGCGGTGAGCTTGGGATTTTCCCGGTTAGGGTTGACAGGGTTTCTATGCTAAACTGGTACAGGGACTTGCTGGATGTCTTAGAGAGCTATAACATTGGCTGGGCGCTTTGGAATCTTAGGGGTCCCTTCGGGATTATTGAGACGGGTAGGGAGGAGTTTCTGACTGAGAGGCTTCCGAACGGGGATAGGCTGGACGGCGAGCTGCTGAGGCTGCTGAAAAACTACCTTTAGACCCCGGTAGACGGACCCGTCAAAGCTTTTTTCCTAACCCAATCCATCGATATGTTATATACAATCCTTATTACCCTCTCCCTTATGAGTTCAGGCATACCCTCTTGCTCGGCGGTAGAATGGAAGTACATCCTGAACCATTCATCGTCAGTTTTACGCTCCAGTCTTGCTTTATTCCTTGTAGAGAATGTTCTACCCCTATGTTTAATAACATACCTGAACTCTAATGATAAAGATTCAGACCTATCAGGCATTTGTTTCTCCTCTATCCGACCCAAGTCCTCCACTCTCTCAGAGTACCCGCCAGCACGCTCGTTCAACCTGTCGTAAAGGAAGTTTATTAGAAAAAGTGCTTCCTCTCTCCTAGCTCTTATAGGCATAAAGACCACGCGTTCCCCAAACGCCTTATAGATCTCCTCATACCTCTTAGACTCCTCCTCAGGCGACAGCTTTATCTTCCTCATGAACGAGGGTACGGCTAGCCTCGCAGCTTTGAGGGAAGGCGGGATTGCTGATGCTACTGCGAGAGTCACTCCCAGCAGGATGCTGAGAACGCTTATCTCCCAGTGTAGATTCTCCGATATGCCGACGTTCGCAGCCTCAGAAACATATTTGAGAATTCTGAAGACGCTTAATCCAGTTAAATAGCCGAAACAGCCTCCTAGAAGACCCATGGTTGCGGATTCCGCGATAAAGACTAGAGCCACATGCAACGGGTTAAAACCTAGAGTAGTGTAGACGAATATTTCTCTACGCCTCCTCTCTACAACGTCATACATAATCCTTGTAATGAACATCATCACTATCACCAGTGGAGGGACGACGTCTAGAAACCTGATTTCAACCCTTGTACCAAGAGAGTAGCGGATCATTTGACCATCATGGCTGAGCCATACGTGGAACCCCTTAGCCCAAGCCTGGGATTGGACGAAATCCATCACCTGCTCCCTGTCATCAGGGTTCTTAAACTCGACTATCATCCTAGAAATAGATATTGGGAGACTATATGGTTTCGAGGATAGTTGAAGAGCCTTCTGATAGCTCACGATTATTATTTGTGAAGCATTACAATACAACAGGTTGTCTTCTATGAGAACCGTTGGGGCATATGGGTCGTTATTCAAGTCCTTTTTATTGTTAAAGTCCTCATCATCGAATATGCCCGATACTCTCATCGGCAGTTCAAACGAGAATCCTCCTGAAGAAAATCTTAGTGTCACATTGCTTCCAACAGTCAACTGGAGCGCCTGAGCAGTACTGTAGGAAACCATTAGAAAATCCTCTTGATCGACATATTTTCCTCCCCTAAGAGTAAGGTCAACGTATTTCCTATCTAAATCAGGGATTATCCCTATAATTCCAAGGATTTGAACCCTCCTGTTTCTAGCCACCAGTTGCATGGAGTATTGGCTGGAGGAGAAAGTTGGAAGAGTTTCCATCTTCGGAGAAACAAGTTTAACGTTCGATTCGTTCGAAACATGGAGCAACGTTATCATGTCGATAGGTATGAACGACCCCGCCCTTTCACCAGGGTTCTTCATAAACGCCCACTCCCCGGAGGAGCCTGCAACCGTTTCAGCGTTTAAGCCAAATATTGATGTCACAGACGTTAGAGTCGTAGCTGCAGAGATAAGCATGCAGATTGAAATCACAACTAGTAACGAGCTAAACTTCCTTAGCTTAACATACCTCTTGCCAAGTGTAAAAGCTACTGCTAAGGCAGACCTAAGTGGAACCCTTGTGGGGTTTCCGGACTCGTAGATAAGCTTTTGGAGAAGCAGGATCGCCAGCAGACCTGAGAAAAAGGCTATGCCAACCGATATGAAGAACATGTTTGAGAAGCGTGCGAAAATAAGAGGCATGCCAGGATAAAGAAAGTAGAAGCACACGGTCATCAGGAGGAATGTAAGGGTGAAGAGGGGCAACCGTATCCTCAGCTTTTCCTTCTCCGTGATAAAGAACGTAAGTGAAATCGAGAATAAGCATAGAAATAACGGAAGAATCTGAGCACCCTCCGCAGCTATAGTCTTCAGGTTGTTGAGCTCGCTGATTATGAATTTCGTAGTGAAAACATAGGCCTCCCTTAAGCGTCTCTGAATATCGATTGTTAAATTGCCCCTTTCTATGTTCTGTCTTGCAACCCCTATTTTGAAATCAACCTCCCTTATGGCAGTATCCTTGAGGGAAGCCAGGAAGAAGCCGAATCTCTCAGCCTCACGTATGTTCGCCCACATTGTTTCAGACGTTTTCTCAACCGCTGAGAGAGACCACAAGTAGGCTGACTGCGTTATGTCAACAGTCTCCATAGAGCCCTGTGGAAGCTTAAAAGGCAGTTCACCGTTCCTAACGGTGAAAACCTGGTCAGCCGCACCGGGCTGAGACGCTATGATCCTGAGTTCAACCGGCTTATCAGCAGGAATCACCACCACTATCCAATGGCTGGAGGAAAGAAAAGGGCTCACCCAACCTGGGTTAACGAAGAAAGATGTAACGTTATCACCGTAGAACGGCGTGTAATCGCCTACGTCAGGATCTACTGCGCACGTAAGAATTTTGCCGGAGGAAGGGTCCAGCACCTGTGCTTTCATTGAAGTGGAATATCTCGCTGTGAAAATGTTCCACACTTCCCCAGTTATGTTAAGTGCTGCTCCCGGGACAAGCCTGAGGTCTTGAAGAGTCATGGTTTCCCCGACTAGAGGAAATAATGTGTTTTCGAAAGTGGAGGGTGCGAAAATTATCGAGCCATCCTCCTCCTTATACGCGTATATTCTGTAAGAGTATGGGAAACCGGCTTCAACCTCCAACCAGTAATAGCCTTCTCGATCAGTCTTAAGGATTTTAAGAGTCCTCTGCCTGTACCAGTCTATTATTATCACGGAGGCTTCTGAAACCGGGTTTCCGTTTACATCGACTACTCTTCCAGTTATAACGGCAAAACCCTCACTCGCCTGAGCCTCAACCCTGTTTACCTGCAGCCCGAGAATAAGACAGATTGCAAGAAGGAAAGCAATTGTTGCAAGTCTCCTCGTCGTCACTTTTTTTCACACGCTAATACGGCAGCAACCAAACAGACTTCTTCACCAGGAAAAGTGCTGAGGAGAGAGTGCTCATCATACCGTCTCCGAAGAGTGCTCCAACTACTATCATGTTTCTATATTTAAACCAACGGTCTTTCCCAATAATCTGCGCAATAACCCTATCGCCCAGCAGCGAGCCGATGAGAAGCGCTTGAGTCCATGCTATGGGATGTATCCCTCCCATATTCCACCAGAGCCCTCCCACGAGGAACGATACGAGGAACCAGGGCGTGTGGAGCACGAGGTCCGTTACCGCGTAGACTATTGATCCCGCTGCGAAGGCGCCTAGGATCCAGTTATTCCTAAACAAGTATCCTGTCCAAACCCATTTCTGGGTCCTGGTGAAAGATGCCGCCTCAAGAGCCCACCCGGTTATGGTGTACGGGTAGGCTGCGGAGGGGAAGGGTTGGATTGACCAGAAAAGATTAACATAGAGAAAACTGCTAAAAAGGCCAAGGATAGCCACTATGATGAAAACCTTAATGTAGTCGCTATGCTTCACTCCACATATGTCCGCCGCTTTAAGAGCCTGAGCTATATCCCCACCACCTTGGAAAGTCTGTATAGGTGCAAACCAGATCGTGGGATTAGTGAACCCGGAGTAGTAGATTAACAGTTCCTTCTGATAGGGAATGTTCAGGCTACCGAATGTTACACCGGCTGAGGCGGAGGCTATGAAGGAGGCGAAGAAGGACCATCCCACCGTGTAAACTAGAATAAGCCATATTATACTTGTCAGATCAGGAATAAGGTAGAGGTTCAAAGCAACAGACCCGCCTGCCGCCATGAAGAATAAGCCGAACAATAGATAGGGGTTAGGCATCCTCTCCCCAACTTCACCGATGGCACTCATCTCCTTAAGCGTTTTACCTAAACGCTTGAAAACCGCCGGGTGAAGCATGAAAGGAATGATCGCGGTTGCGAGTGACAGACCTATCTGGACACTATTGAAGAAGTATAGCACAGACCTGTCCAGCATCAACCAAGCATCCCAAGACTTTATCGTCTGAGGCTCAGTTTCAGGCGGCCAGAGCCCCATTCTAGTGATCAAGTGGGTTCCAACGAAATAGTAGGTGAAAGAGCCTATGAACTGGGCCGCAGCAATTCCCGGTGGTAGTAGGAACCCTACCAAGTAAGGTATGGGGTTCAGCGTGAAAGTGTAGGATGCTCCCGGAAGGATGCCTGCAAGCGTTGTCGTAACATCTATGATCGTTGGGAAAGTCAGAGTCATAGCGCCCCCTATTATGTTGTTAACCAGGTTTGGAATGAAGCTTAGAGCAGTGTTCACAAGCACCCCCATGATTGCCGATATCATTAACACTCTGAGTGTGGAGGGCTCCCTCTCAGCCAGAGTTATAACTGTTCTGGCTTCAGCTGAAGCGGCTGGGAACTCGAGCTTCTGAACCCTGACGTAAAGGGCGTAGCAAATATAGCCTATAGAGATATTCGCCATAACGTTGAAAACTATTTGAATAACGTTTATGAGGATTGGCATCAGGAAGGCAGGGTCAAGAAGAACCCAGCTCTCTAAGTAGAGTTTAGCTAAGAGGGATGGGTTTGGAGCCCACCAGTCGGGTATTATTTGAGCTATCCCGAGGGCACGCGCATACTCTGTGCTTCTTATGTATATGTTTCTAACTGGAAGCACGAAAGTCATGGGGAGGGCGCCCCACCATCCTGTAACCCCACCGAGAGCACTGGTTATCCCTCCGAGCGCCGTTATGATGAATATTTCTTCCTTCGTCAACGGAGAGCCTAGAAGCCTAGCCACCTGAGTCCATAGGAGTATGACGATCCATGCTTGAAACGGGAGCCATTGGCCGCTTATTAGAAACAGGTAGATTACGGCAGGCTGAATTATGAAGGAACTGAATATTACTGCCATTATGGTTCTCCATGTTAATCCTTTCCCCAGCGCCGCGGTTTGCTCCTGCATCATCTTACCCGCCTCCCTGCTGAGACAGCTCTCTTAACTTTTTCCCTGCCTCCCCAATGTAGTACTCTCTCTCGCTCGGAGGCAGCGTCCTCCATATTAGGAACTGTTTACGCATAACGTCTATGAAGGCTTTGTTAGAGGTTATCCAGTTCTTCAATATTCCGCTAGTCCTGACGAAGCGGAGGGTCATATTGTACCTCTTCATCTGAGTAACAGCCTCTATTTCAAAATCCTCCATTATCGCAAGGTCGAAAGGCGCCAGCCTTATCTTCGCGCTCAACCGCTTTATAGTTTTATCTCCCTCCCTCTGCTCGCTGAAACCCACCGCCTCCGTTGCGAACAAGCCTGTTTTCTCGGTCCCCATAGATGACTCTAAGAACTCCCTGATAAACGCCATTATTCCCATCAGCTCATTCTCATCCGTCGCCACGAAGGGCAGCGGGATCGTCCAATAGTCGCCCACAGGTTCAGGGATCTTCCACTTGCGTTCAAGGCTTGGAGTCACCAAACGCCATGCTTTAACAGCAGGCTGAACCGTCGCTATCAACGGTATGAAGAGCGCCAGCGCCACAACCACGAGTATGAAGGAGGATGCGAAATTCGGGAAGAAATCCGGAGTGTATGCCCCAAGCCTCATCATAACCGATACTCCGACAACGCCCAATATGTAGCCGAATACGCTGCTCAGAATACCGTAGACGATTGATTCGGACAGGAATATTCCGGCTGTCTGGCTCGGGGTTGCTCCAACAACGACATAGACAGACAATGACTTTATTCGCTCGTAGATCGCCCCGATCGTTATGTTAAGTATTGAAACACTTGCTATTACCAGTGGCACTATGAGGGTCTCGGCTCCTATAAAGGAGAACCAGGCTCGGGTTGTTACCTCAGATATGTCTCCAATTGGCCAGCCCTCGATGCTGATTGATTTAGCTAAACCGTAGATCACGAGCGTGTTCAACCTGTATGCTAGCCTAGAGGCCAGGGTCTCAACGTCAGAATTGTTAAAAGGCTTAATGGCGATGCTCATCGGTTGAAAACCTGATCCGAAGATCTTCAGCGCTAGGTCGAACGGTATGATTATCACGTCTCTTCCAGAAAGATGGGGTGGAATTGCCTGCATCCCTCCTGCAGGAGCAGTCGGGTCTCTCGGGGTTATTGGCTCCCCGTCTAGGTCTATGAAGCCGCTGGTAGGATCCGTGCCTGAACCACTGTACAGCGCGTCACCGTCGAAGAGGCCTATTACCGTAAGGTTAAGGCCCCAAAGCGGTAGCTGGCTGCCTGGACCTATTGTGTAACCCAGTTCCTGAGTAAGATCTGAGGCTAGAGCAGTGCTTATCAACACTGAAAACGTCTCTTCAGGATAGAACCATCTTCCCCTGACTTTTATCCTATCCCATACTCCAGATACAAGCTGCTCCTCATAGCTCATCGCTAGCACCCCATATACTCTAGCAGTAAGGTTCTGGGCATTCCAGTATATGAAGCCCTTGGTGCCTGGGCCTGCTGGCGGGAAGTACCATCCCCTAGCAGCCACGTAGGCCGAACCCTCAAACTCGTATTTAAGCTGAACCCACAGTTCAGTAGGAATATTGCTCCAGGGCCTTTGCCTTATCACTACGCCGCTGTACGATATTGGGACGTCTGTTCGAGTAACAACTCTCGGAATCGCCACTGATGCTAATGACGTGAAGGTCATGAGTGCAAAAGTTATTATCGTTATCGACGCTAATGTTAATGTTGATCTGAATGGTCTTTTTCTCATCCATTGCACACCCAGGCCTAGGGCAGTTGAGAAAACAGCCCCGACTGAAGAAGCCATAGAATGTATTCCCAATATCCTTGAACTCACCGCTCTGGTGGTTGCTGAAGCCTCGGAGTATAGGAATGACAATAAGGGGATTATAATTGCAACAACACCCAGGCCGATCAGTATCATCAGGAGATTGTTCGCCAAGTGGAAACCGGGGTGGAAGAAGAACAGGACAAGCACTAGGAGAAAAGAGATCATCATCATCGTAAATACGCGTCTTAAGCCCACGTAGTTGAAAACAAGCCTTTCAAACACGTATGCGAACGGAATGAGCAGCAGGAAGAATAGAGACGTGGTGAATATAGCGTTCTGAACTAGGGACAGTGTTTCATAGTATGCTCTCTGCTCGTAACCCCATGCAGCATACGCCAAACCGTACATCGTCGAGTATTGATTGCCAATTAATGCTTGCGAAGCCGTTTGAAAGCACTCTTCCGCAAGACCATGATATAGGATTATCATGGGGCTTGAAACACCGTATTCTTTCGCTGTCGAAACACGCTCATTATTCAGAAGGAAGAGCTCCCTCGCGTATTCATAGGGAGCATAGTTTATAATTATGGATTCACCCTTTTCTCTGACCACGTACCCAAGCCTTCTTGCACCTGCGCCGGTGAAATTGGTTAAAGCACCCCATACGTATGTTGCAGCCCCAGCTCCCCCTACAGCTTGAAGCTGCCCGACGGTGGGTGCTCCAGCACCACTGTAGTACAGTATGATTTCAGCAGGTGTTCCAATCTCCACGAAGAACATGTGGTCTCCGAACAGGAATGAGCCGGTCCACTGGCTCCAGTGAATCATAGGCCCGTGTGAAAAAGCGTTGTAGATAACTGGAGTCAAGGAGGACGTAAGGTCCCTTGGATTAAGAACGTTCTGGATGAGTATGCTGCCGCATTCAAATATCGGCACAAGCTTTGTCATACGCTCACTTGAAATCAGCACGTAGTTTCCACCTATGCGGCCTGCTCCGAAAGCCCCTGAATCCAGCGCCATGTAGACAGTACCATCAGTAGAGTTTATTGCAAACGCGAAGAAGGTTGAGGGAGCGTTCTGCCCAGTGAATGGTTTTAATCCTTTGATGGTGACAGTGCCATGCTCATCCGGCTTAGCTATAACGGAAATAACCCCCGTAACCTGAAGAGCCCCGCTCACCCCTCCCGCAGCAGAAGGAGGCGTTGAAGCTATTGCAACATTACTTGCAACACCCTGGGTGCCTCCCACGTACATAACTATAAGATCATTCCATACTTCAGGATCCCTCTCCTTATGAAAAGTGTCGAAGAAGTTTGTAGTAAGGTTGTATGTTGCAACCGTCAGGTTGAGTGTAGCATATCCCCACTCGGATGAAAACTTTGAGGGCCTGCCAGCCGAAAGCGGTAGTGAAGGCTCGTTAGGTAATGCGTAGCTTATCGCGGCGACGAAGTATGCCTGCGTGTAAACATTCTTAAAATTCACCTTATCGAAAGTATCCAGAGGCGTTGCGTGATAAGTAAGCATGTCATTCACCGTTACAAACGTGACTCCTCCGCCGAATGCAGCAACAGTAAATGGTTCAGAATCGTACGCGGATGGGCCGAACCTTAAAGGTGGCGAGGACTGTATAAAGGATGGGTGGGTCAGCTGGATCCCGTCTACAAAATTCGCGCCATATGATGGACCGAAAACCTCTCTCAAAGCAGACAGATAAGTGTTGAATACTTTCACGATCAGCGGCATATACTTAGCGTTGAGGCTCTGCAACAATGTATATCCGTAAGTTGTTCCCCTGTTCATCATGGCCAACTGGTCTGAGCCGTAGCTAAGATCCAGGCTTATGAAGAGTTTAAGCTTACTACCTATCTCATTGAAATGCCTGTCTACATACTCTCTCGCACCCCATATGGATTGAAAGTGGCCTGAAGTAAAAAGTATTATAACGGATCTTTTGGGCCTGTTCTCAACCAGAAACCTTGCAACCTCCAGCAGCACGGAGGAGGAGATGGATTCTGTAGCGCCTGGCGCAAACGCTGGGAATAATGACTGAGAATCATAGTATGCAGATAATACGATGTATTCGTCTTTCAAAGCTGGGTCTGACCCCTCTATGAGCCCAACGATATTTGGAACGTTCAACCTTTCCCAAGTCATTCTCGAATCTATCCACACGGTGGCCTCGCCTCCATGCTCTAGAACATAGTCAACCATCTTCTGGGAATCCGTGGGGCTTAGGAGATACCGCGGGAACCTGATTGGAACCGCATAGCTCTTTTGATAGGCTTCCTCCCTCACAGTGTCTCTCGGATAGATGTATATAACCCCCTTGGCTCCAAACATCACGGCGTACCTGAAGAACCATTTTGAGTTGAAATCCATCAGAACGAATTTACCGTTTATATTCTTCCCGTCAAAATCCTCTACGTACCCCCTGCCGACGTAGACAACCCTATCTCCCTCAGGCGGGCTCTTGTAACTGTTAGTGTTAACCAGGTTAGGCATACACATGTAGGCTTTCAACACGTTATCGTTTTCAAGCGTTATGCTCGCCCCCCAATCCACAACCGAAGTCAAAGTATAATTCTCATAGAAACCCCCATCGTCCCCATATGGTTCAACGCCTATTCTGGTAAGATAGCTGACAATATAGCTTGCAGCCTCATTGAACCCGGGGTGACCAGGCATTCTAGAACCTAGGCTCGTGAAAAACCTTACGTGTTCTTGAATCCAATAGTTTCCACCGGAATCCTCGAAAAAAGTGCGCACTATGCTAAAATCCAGTCCTTCCACCTGGGCCCGGCTGCTGTTAAACGATGAGAATAGGCAGACCATCACCAGCAAGGAGGATATTAACACTGTTTTTAAAAACCGGCTTCTGAAACGATTTTCTGCAAGCATTTTCTGGTAGACACGCACGTAAGTTCCATTTATAAACATTACCTTCTGTTTTAAAACAGAAACTCTTTAGAGAGCGTGCCATCGGAGTCTAAAGGTAGTTTTTCAGCAGCCTCAGCAGCTCGCCGTCCAGCCTATCCCCGTTCGGAAGCCTCTCAGTCAGAAACTCCTCCCTACCCGTCTCAATAATCCCGAAG
>JAWCMB010000015.1:0-34811 GCA_038850115.1 Thermoproteota archaeon | reverse complement strand
ATGCTCCTTACTTAAGCGTAAGCCCGTCCGGGGTTAAGCCTGTCTCGATATACGTGGCGTTTATAAAAAACAAACCGTGCTCGTAGGAGCACGTGCGGGCGGCCTGCTCTACACGCCGGGGCTTCCTGCTTATTCAACCGGGGGTGGGGGCAACAGTCTTCTTGCCCTGAGCCTCACCATTACGAATGCTGCGGCCAGCAGTATGGCAACCAGTATCGCCAAGTATATTAACGGCATCGTGTAGTCTGCTCTGAACACGGCTTTAACCGTCTTGTCACTGTCCATCGTGACCCTTACCATAGTCTCTTTCGAAACCAGGTCTCCACTCCATCCTGTGAACTCGTAGTAGCCTCCGAGCAGCCCTAGAAACCCATCCATAGTCCTCTTTGTGAAGAGCACGCTGAAGGTCGCTTCCTCACCCTTCAGATACCATCCGGACCCGTTGACTCCCCCAATTTCCGATAATACTTTAAGCTCAACATAGGGGCCTATGCTGAACGGCTTCGAAAAAACCTCCCTGGTGTGGAAGCCGTCGGACACTTTAACGTTTACCAGGTACTGGTCTCCAGGCTTGAAACACCATGCGCCGAACCCGAGGCTCATGCCCGTGTAGTCAACCTCCAGGGGCAGCCACGAGGCTCCATTGTCCGGGCTGATCGCCACGTAGTAGTAGAGAGCATCCCCGTCAGGGTCGCTCGCCTCCCAGCTTATCCAAGTCTTATTGCTCCGCAGGTTCGTCAGCCTCTCGCCGCCCAAGGGGAACTTTAGACTCAGGGTCGGAGGATTCTCGGATACTTCTCTGCGGGCCAGTGTTCTTCCATCGTGGTCCGTTAACTCGACCGCCCGAATTCCGTCGACAGCCTCCAGATAGTAGTTGAAATAAGACTCGTCCACTTGATTCTCCAGGGGGCTGTCGAAAACCAGGAAGCTGGCGTTGAAGCCGAACCGTTTCAACACCCTGCCCTCCCCATCAAGGAAAACTATGTAGTAGTCGCCGGCTGAACCCGGCAGCAGGTCTATCTCAGCCTCCTGAACCAGAAACGGCTCGAAGAATGCTGAACCGTTCTTGAAAACCGCCCCGCCCACCAGGATGGCGAGCGGATCCCTGGAGTTTTCAGGGTTGAACCATCCCGCCATCAGTCTTTGATACATCTGTAACGTAATCCAGTGGCTGCTCTCCCCAGCCCATTCGAAGTAGGGAGGCTGGGAGCGTTCAGAATCATTAGTCCTCCCTAGAAGGGTTCCGGGGGTCGAAACTACACCCCCCGCCATGAAGTAGCTTTCCCCCACCCCCCTAACCTGGCCCTTGTTAACCCAGTACCCAGCGTCCGCAGGATACTGATCATAAGCATCGTAATCCATTGGGCCTAAAAGATGGTACAGCTCGTGCGCGAGCGTAGCCACCGGCGCGAAAACATCCGTGAAAACAGCCCACTTGACGTCTCGCGACTGGCCTCCTGAGCCGCATATCCTCATCGCCACACCGGCATCGTAGCCATATATCCTGGCCTGTCTGGCGATCTCCCTCAGAACCCGCCCGTGATTCCTATCTTCCAATATCATTATGGGATGGCTTGGCTCCTCCAAGTCCATCCAAACGGGCCTCACAGAATATGTTAGCTCCAACTCCGCTATAGGGTAAGTGGCCTGCACGTATTCCGCCAGAGCCCTAGCTTTAATAACATAGGTCTCAGTGATGTTTGTGAAATCGGACATGCTGACGGGGAACTTCACGCAGACGTCCGGCGTCCATTCTCCCCAGAGGCCGCTCCCATTGTAGAAATAGTCACCTGACCGAGATGTCGAATACTGTGGGATATCTGGGAAAAGCCCTATTGCCGCGTGAAGCTCAGTGTCATCATTAACCCATGGGACGAAAAGCAGGTGGAGCCGGCGAGTCCGAACAACCGGCCATGATCCTTCATACAGATTGTTATCCTCGTTCCACTCAGATATGTCTGCTCCAGCATCCAAATAAAGCGTGTACCTGACGGTGCGGCTTGGCGTAAGCCTGGGCCGCGGCATGGACAATGGGAACGAAACGTAGAAGTATTCGAACACTGCTTGAGAATGGACGATTGGAATATAGATGGTGCGGGAAACCGGGGTTGTCCAGGAGGCGCCTGAAGGCAGAACGATCTCGGTCTTCGGAATGCTTGCTGTAACATAGGAGACCCCGTGGGTTCCTGAACTCAAGTCTGGAATGTCCCAATACCAGTCTTCAAAAGGCAGGTCCAGGGCCACCTTGAAGCTGACGTCCACGCGTGGGGGCCGGCTGCACATTACCCACACCTGGGTCTTGAAAACAGTTGACTTGCGTTCAACCAAGCTTATTTTCTCGCCCCAGCTTTCCACGACTTGAATCGGCTCAGCCTGCCAGGCACGCGGGTACCCGAAGTAAACATCTATCTTAAGGCCTTCAATGGTCACTGTGAGCGGGTGAGTCTCGTTCCTCACTCCTGCGACTTTAACAACCAGGTTTCGCTGCACATCCCTCTTGGTGAACCTCTCGGACAGCGACAGGTATGTCTTGTCGACTTTGACGGATATCTTTCTCACAAGATCCGTGTCGCCGAACTCTCCCCTCCAGGGAGACTCCATCTCCACTGTTACTCCAGGCGGGGTTGTTTCAGGTATGAAGAGGAAAAGCTCAACATGCTTGTCTCCTCTTCCCGAGGTCCGGTGGAGCCTGACTTCGAAAACATCTTCAGCCAGGAAGGGCTTTCCGGTGGAGGAGTCTACCGGCAGGGTTCCCGGCGTTATTATCAGCTCATCTATATACACTGTGGCGCGGGAAGGCTCTCCTTCAGCAGTTAGACGGGTTATTGTGACGCTGTAATCCCAGGGAGGCTCCTTGACCGTTAGAACGTATGTTCTTGAGATGACATAGTCATTATTATCGCGGACAGTCACGGTGATCGAGTAGCTTCCAGCGGAGCCGGCTTCCGGGGACCCGAGTATCGCCGCCACCTCTTTGTCAGTTAAGTCAAGATATTCCCATCTTAAGCCCGGGGGCAACCCGGTTATGCTCCAGACATACGGGGGTGTTCCGCCGACCACGTAGATTTTAGCATCGTAACTCATCTCCTCCGTGGCTTCGGGGAGAGACTCTGGGTGAATCCCGAGCCCAGCTATCGAAACAGTGTAATCCTTCTCCTCCTTGATTATCGTTATCAAGCCGAAAGGCTGCTGAGCCCTCACTCTGAACTGGTATGTTCCTCCTTGAGTCGGCGTCCCATATATGTAGCCGGAGCCGTCTCCAAGCGTTTCCAGACGGAGCCCAGGCGGAAGACTGCCGGACACTAGGAGCCATGTGATCGGGGGAGGCTGCTGGTGTCCCTCCCAGCTTAGAACAACCTGATAGAGCTGGCCAACCTGTCCGTCTGGAAGAGCATCAGGCTTGATCGCGGGGGAGGCTGAGACAGGCGTTGCGGAGAAGAGCATTAACGAGAACAGTGTTAGAGGCAACAGGCGCTTAACCCTTACAGTCAAGACTTTATAGGAGACGTATAGAAACTTATAAGTGTTGTGTAAAAGGATTGTGTAACACACGCTGAGAAGAGTAGGATTGGATTTTTGAAACCGGCTACGACCCGTTTAAGCTTAGCGGGATAGCGAGTGGAAGCATCCTCCTTGCCGCAGACCCAGCCCCGCCCCCATAGGCTTGCAGAGCAGGATCGCCGAAAGACATTGTTCCCAGGCAAATCCTTGAAACCTTAAGCCCAGACCAGCCTAAACGAACATACTCCATGTTAAACATTTCTTCCATATTCTTTAAAAACGTTTCCACGAAAGCTACCTCTGGTTTCTCAGCTCCAGCTTTAAACGAGGCTCTGCTTCCGTTGCTTTACACAGGTAGGCCTGCTTCCAGCCAGACTTTTTTCAAGGCTTCACCAGTAGTCTTCACAGCCTCCTCGGGGCTCATCCTGCTTACCTTCTCGCTGAAAGGCTCAGGAGTAACAGGGCCGTCGTAGCCGATTCTTCTTAAGGCCCTGAGGAAGCCGGCTAGGTTGATTACACCCGTCTCCCCGGGCAGACACCTAACGTTATCCAGAAGCCTGTCTAAGGGCACGTTAGCCGGGGCATCGTTAACATGCACGTAGACAACATCCCTCCCCTTGAGCCTCAAAATATCCTCAAGGCTTCCTCTGGAAGCATGCCAGTGCCAGCTGTCCAGGAGGAGGCCAACGTTCTCAGACTCCAATGCTCTGCACAATCCCATCATCCCGTTTAAATCATAGATGAAAACATGCTTACGGTTTACTCGAAGCGACTCAGTGCCGACGAACTCTAGCCCAAGCATGCAGCCGTTCTCAGACAATACTCTGGCTATTGGCTTAAGCCTAGACACGTGCCACTTGAAGTTCTCGTCGAAAGGCTTTTCGTCGGAGAAAGGCATGATGAAAGTGAAGACCCTCGGGCAGCCTATTTCAGCAGCAAGGTAAGCTAGGCGCCCAAGCCCTGCTAAGCCCTTCTCGTAAGAGGTCTCGTCGCCACGCCAGTCGAAAGGCAGGCCCCAGCCTCCAGGCCTTACCCCCGCCTCTTCGAACAAGCTCTTCACGTAGCCCAGGGACTTTTCGTCGACGAGCTTGGAGACCTCACTCATACTTACTTCAACGCCTTGAAAACCCCCTGTCTTAGCCAGCGTAATGTTCTCAGCCAGAGGCTTCTGAACACCTATGGCGCCGGGACTCAGGTTCCTAAACATGGCTTTAAAAGCGTTTTTGTTCTTAAAAACTTTTGTTAAGCGAACAGAATGCTGGCGGAAACATTGAATACGTTAATCTATTCGAATCCTTCCACCTTTTTCAACGCTTTTAACAATCGCGTCAAGCGTTTTCAAAGCGCAGTAAGCATCCTCAGCGTCGGCATGCGGCTTGGCTCCTGAAGCAACGCACTGTGCGAAGACCTCGAGCTCCTCCACGTAGCCGGGGCGGGAGACACCCCTGTAGTGGCTCCCATGCTCGAAAACCAGCTTCTGAATAGCAGAGGGATCGGTGGGCTCAATCCACCTCTTTTTACCAGCGTACCTTACTTTCTTAAACTGCTCAGCCTCAGCCCAGCCTCCGGTTCCCTGAACCCCGACGCGCTCATAGAAGACTGGTGAGCAGCCGGCGAGTGTGAAGGAGCCCAGGATACCTGAGGCGAATCTTAGAGCGGCTGAGAAAGCTAGCTTCCTGCCCTCCTCCACCAGGCCGCTGGCCTCAGCCTCAACAACCCTGCCCCCGAGGAACTGGAGGCAGTCCATAGGGTGGATCGCCTGGTTAAGCATGAAGCCCCATTCGAAAGACAGGCCCCAGGCACCCCGTGTGTCGGGCGCGAGATAAGTGGCTTCAAGACGGAAAACCTCGCCGAAAACCTCCTCTTCACAAATCCTTTTGAGAACCCTGTGAACAGGCATGTGACGCCAGTGAGTGCCAACCATGCAGATCCTCCCGGAGGCCTTCATAGCCTCCGAGAGCCTTCTGGCGCCATCCAGGGTTAGGGACGGAGGCTTCTCAACGAAAACGTGTAAACCCTTCTTCAAGCATGAGACACCGACTTCCTCATGCATCTGGGGAGGACCCACGATTATGACGGCGTCAGGAGACTCCTCCTCAACCATTTCAACATAGTCAGTATACCATTTCCTAGCGCCGAAACGCCGCACAGCCTCCTTGGCCTTCTCTTCAGCAAGGTCGCAGGCAGCCGCATAGTCGAAACGTGGGATAAGCGAGACAGCGGGCTGAAGACTCTCCATCGAGTGGTGGCCGCAACCAATGAAACACACGCGAACCCTTTCCTCAACCATCTTTAGAACACCCTGTTGAAAACTGGGGGCTACGCATTTAAGCATTCTCTTGCTTCAACAAAATTTTTTAAACAAGCTGCTCCGATATCGCCTTCCTATTTCGCTTATAATGATTTCCGCATCCTCATCAGCTTTCTCAGTATTAAAAGCTCGAAGCCGTAGCGCGTGCTACACGATTGAAATTGATAAACCGGCACATTGCAAAGCTTTGTTTACCTCAATATGACGTGTGTTAGAATTTGGCAAACTGTATTTTCTCATAGCTTGCTGCGCCTTCGATTATGAAAAGACCTGATGGCTCACCGTGGCCTCCGTAGGCTCGGCAAGATAGTGCAACGCGTTTATCGATAAACGCTTCTACGATGCTGTTTTCAACGAATATAAGGAATGGTTTCGATTTATCTGGTGCGAGATTTATTGGGCACTCGGCGAGTGGCGGTGCATCGCCTGCTCTTGGGAAGCGATCAAATACTACTCTGTTCCCAACTGGCTCAAACTCAAGTATATAGCCAGAGGAGAAATCAACACTGGTTCGGATGAGCAGCCCGAATGAGCGGGTACCCGGTTGGAAGGAAACACTGCCTTTCAGCACGAAATTGTTTTTCAAGTCGGATATGGTGGCGTAGGCAAGTCCGTCTACCCTTTCTCCATAGACACCGTTTTCTTGAAACATCCATTTCCCAAGATTACTTGAAACACTTTTCCCGATGTCTAAGTCTTTAAACTGAAAAATGTTGACGACTTCTTCTGGGCACCGTACAGAAAGGCTTCCATCCACCTCTACTTTCAATTCATGAGGAATAGCTAGATGCCCACCCCATTGCCATTTACCTTCGTCACTCTCATTCTCTCTCGTCGGTATCCAACCGAATAAGAATCTCCTTATTCCGTCTCCAGCCGTCTTCGCAGCATAAAAGCGCTGTCCGTTGAAAACCTCCGATGTTGATACCCGCCAAGGGCCTTTCAAATCATCGGCCACACGATAATGCGTCTGCATTTTTTCAGTGAACTCCGAGAAAACCAGGTACCAGTGCCCATCTAGCTCGAATAAATCAGGGCATTCCATTGGACCACAAACATTCGGTGCATAGAAAGGCGGGTAGCATTCCCATTTTTCCAGGTCGCGGGATTTAGCAAGTCCAATGCATCCTCTCTTTGCTGCGGGCCCACCTTTAATAGTTGCGCAAATCAGCATGAAGTAAAGCTTCTCTTCTGGATTCCAGAACACGAATGGGTCTCTCCAGTCGGCTTCTCCATACCAACGTTCATCAGGCACAAGGATCGGATTACGTTCATCCTTCATCCAATGCACTAGGTCGCTGCTGGCAGCGTGGCAAATCGTTTGTTGAAACCGGCTGCTCGGGTTCCATCCAGTATAAAACATGTGAAAAACATTATCCTTCTCTATAATGGATCCTGTCCAGCATCCTCCGCTGTCAGGCGCATCTTTTCCACCGGGCAGAATCGCATCCGGCATTTCGTTCCAATGTATTAGATCGTTTGAAACGATATGCGACCAAAGGAGGCGATCTCCTGTTTTCCGGGTTGTCTTCAAGTAAAAAACATGGTAGCCGCCTCTCCAATAGAAAGGTATAGCGTCGCCGAAGAAGCCGTCAGCAGGCCTATAATGGATATGTTTCATACGTGTTTATCACTAGTCAGGGGGATTCGTTGCTTTGATATAAGTCTTCAGGATTCGAGCCTGCTCATATGCGCAAACTATTATGCTTAATTTGTTTTTCGCTGAAAATTTTGAAAATCTTTCCTCTTAAGACAGGCTGGAATAATCCTATGAGAAACCATTTGGCGAAGATAGCCGATTAAACCTATTAGTCGTTTCTTCTACTCCGTGTACTAATATCTAAATATTTATTTTTAAATGCTCCGGGCGGGATTTGAACCCGCGACCCCCGGCTTTCCTCATGCATGTATGCTCGAAAGGCCGGTATGCTTACCGGGCTACACCACCGGAGCCGGATGGGTTATTCTTTGGAGGGGGAAATAAATCTTTTCGGAATATTGTTTCGCCTGTTTTTCTCCTACCTGACTATTTTCACGTAGATTTTTTCTCCCTCAATATCGTATTCTTTCAGCGTGCTTAAGTCAGCTGGCGGTTGTTTTTCAACCTCTACTTTCTCCGCTCTAACCAGGCTTGAAAGCTCTGCCAAGAGTGGTTTCAGCCTCACGTGGCCTTCTTCGCCAACCCCGTACACGGTGACGCTTCTCAGAATATCCGTCGGGTTTAAGCCAAGCTCCTTCCTGTACGCCTGTATTCTTCTCGCAACATCTCTCATATATCCTTCTGAGACGAGCTCGGGTGTTCTCTCAGTGTCCAGTATGGCGTAGCCGGGTTTACCCTGCGTCATCACATGGTTTTCAGGCGGCTCATGCTCGAAAACAAGGTCGCCACTGGTAAGCTCGAAGGCTTCTCCGTCTCCCTCAATCACGTATCTCCCTTCTTTCTCAATGCTTCTCCTTGCTTCCTCAGGCTTGGTTGCGACGAGGCTGGCTACTTTGCCGATTTTCTCCTTGAACCTTGGCCCCGCCGTGGAGTAGTTTATCCTAGCTCTTGTCCTGATCCCCACTTCCTCAAGGCTTTTCTTCACCACGACTTCTTTAACATTAAGCATCTCCCGCAGAAGGCTCATGTTTCTCTCAACGCTCTCGGAGTACTCGCCGCTAAGCACTAGTATTGCTTTCTTCAGGGGCCATCTTCTCTTCACCCCGGCCTTCATCCTGGCCCAGTTCACCATGCTTATCACCTCGTCAATTCTTTCGAAATCCTTCTCCAGCTGCTCGTCCACGAGCCTATTGTCCGGGGCTGGCCACTGCTCGAGGTTTACTGATTCAGCGGTGTTCCGGCTAAACTTTTTAACAACCGCTTGGTGCACTGCTTCAGCCAGGAAGGGTGTCAGAGGGTTCATGAGCCTGTTAACAGTGTTCAGCACGTGGAAAAGCGTGGCGTATATCGTCATTCTCCGCTCAAGGTCCTCTGTGGCGTCGCTCCAAAGATCCTTCCTAACCATCGGCACGTACTGTCTGCTAAGTGTTTCAACTATGAACTTCTCCAGCGCCCTTGCAGACTCGTGTATCCTCATGCTTTCAAAGCCGTCTGTCACCTTTTCCACAAGCCTCTGGAGGATTGAGAGCAGCCATTTTTCAGAGTCTTTGACCACGCCTTTCTTCAGTGCCCATTCAAGGCTGTATGCGTCGTAGCTGAACCCGTCGTACTCCGCGTTCTGCTTAAGCAGCTTGCCTAGATTGAAGAAAGTGTTTAAAACCTGGAATGGTCGTTCCATCATCTCCTTGAAGCTGAAACTAATGTTCTCCAGCGGGTTTGTCTTCCACAGCAGGTAGAACCTGCAAAGGTCGGCTGAATACCTTGTTATAACATCCTCGGTGTTTATAACGTTGCCTAGGCTTTTGCTCATCTTGTCCCCTTTCTCGTCGAGGACTTGTCCGTAGAACAGGAACGCCTTGTACGGTGCTTCAGCCCTGTTCTTCAATATAACGTTTTCAACAAGCAGTGTGAAGGCCCATCCCCTCGTCTGGTCTATTGATTCAACCAGGAACTCCACAGGCACATATTGTTCAAACTCCTCGCTGCTCATGCTCGCGTACGGCGCGGCCCCGCTGTTATGCCAAGTGTCGAGGACGAAGGGAACCCTGTGCATAACTCCTCCACACGCGCATCTGACCTTGATCTTATCTATCCATGGCTTGTGGAGCTCGAAACCCTCTCCGTCGGGCAGGCTTATGGCTCTTTCAACAATCCTCCTCCGCGAGGCTAGAAGCTCCTCTCTGCCACATTTCTCGCAGACGAATATTGGCAGCGGCGTCCCCCAGACTCTCTCCCTAGATATGCACCAGGGCTTTCCCTCTTTTATGAACGCTAGGAACCTGTTCCTCGGAGGATTATAGAAGTATTCCACTTTAGAAGCCGCTTCGAGAAGCCTGTCCACAATCCTGTCGAGCCAGTAGAAGTATTCTGTTCTAGCAAGCCATATAAGCCTGTGCTTAGACCTCCAGCACAACGGGTACTCGTGAACAATCCTCTCCGACTTAACCAGGAGACCCTTCTTTTCCAGAATATCTAGAACAACCTGGTCCGCATCCCTTGCGAAAAGCCCTTTGAAGAAGCCTGCTTCCTCAGTGAACTTAGCCTCGTCGTCGAACGGTGAAAACACGGGTATCTTCATTCTCTGCGCCACATCGAAGTCCTCCTCACCGTTCGCAGGCGCCAGGTGGACTATTCCCGTTCCAGTAGTGATGTCGACGAATTCTGCTGCAACTATTCTGTGTATCCTGCTATCCTCCTCCTCAAGCCTTTTCTGGTACGGAACCTCCTCCAGCAGGGGGTAGATATACTTCTTGCCCTCGAGCTCAGCCCCTGGGAAGGTTTCCTCAACCTTGTAGTCGGATATTCTCAGCTTATCCATCAGGGTTTCAACAAGGTTTCTAACCATTATCCATTTCTCGCCACCGACCCTGACCCTCACGTACTCCGCCTCAGGGTTCACCGCTAGAAGCTCGTCAGTAACAATCGTGAAAGGCATCGTGGTCCATACTAGAACATAGTCCCCGGTTTCAAGCCTAACCTTGAAATACACGGAGGGGTCTTCAACCATGCTGTACTCCTGGCCGACTTCAGCGTTGCTAAGCGAGGTTTGGCAGCTGGGACAATATGCTACAACCCTGTAGCCTTTTCCGAGAAGCCCCTGCTCATACGCCTTCTCAAGATACTTCCACTCTCTCTCAATATACTCGTCCCTATACGTTAAATACTCATTCTCATAGTCCATGAACATGCCAAACCTCCTGTCAACCCTCCTCCAGTCCTCATGATACTTGCCTAGAATCTTCCTTATCTCGGCGACGAACCTTTCTTCGCCGAGCTTCTCGAGAGCCTCCTTCTTGTTTGAGAAGCCGAGCTCCTTCTCAGCCTCAATCTCAACAGGCAGACCCTGAGTGTCCCATCCTGCTCTGAAAAGCACGTAGTAGCCCTGCATCGACCTCCACCTGTACCACAGGTCCTTCATCGCCCGGCCCCACGTGTGGCCCACATGACAACGACCATTTAGAGTCGGCGGCCCCTCAACGTAGCCCATTCTTCCAATATTATTCTCAAGCCTCAGTTTCCTCAGCTTCTCAGGAATCCTGTTCTCCTCCCAGAACCCTATAACCGTGTTTTCAAGCTGCTGCGGGCTGTACTCGCTTTCGAACATTTTCGTAAACTCGTCCTGAGGCATTTTCCACTACCCTTAGTAAACGGAGTTCACCTGTTTCTTCCTTAAAAAAGTATTCTTCCCGGGGAAGGGTTTCGGTGCCAAGCCTGGAGAAACCATTGTTTTCCACCTTTTGAAACTTGTTTTAAAGCTATCATGGCGATAAGTGGAGGCATCCTGCTAATACTGTCTTTACACAGTGCTTCAAGCTTCTCTTCAAGATTCCTCCTCATACGTGGAGAGGGGTATCCACATGCCTTTTTCAATAGTGATAAGTGTGCTATAGTTATGCAGCATCCCGTAGTTGTAGCAGTTTACAGCGTACCATTTGATTTTCCTGTTTCTCGCAAGGGCTTCCTTAATCTGGTCTACGACCGTCACGCTAGACTTGTACTCTGAGTGAATCTTCTTAATGATGTGAAGTTGGTCTCTCTCCGTTAGAAACGAGTAGATCGGCGCCAGTGCATACTCATCCACCATTTCAGCCAGGTCCTCCGGGTAGACGGGTTCGTCAGACTCTGTCTCCACACTGACTATGCTCAGCTGGCCGAACAGGCCTCCAGGCTCCTCCAGCACGGAAGCCGGGTATGTTGTTATTATCGGGGCATCAATCTTGAAAATGATCCTCGGCTTCTCCTTCACGACTGAGGCTCTTCCTGTTAGTGAGCACATGTATCTCACGAGGCATTTCTCCCTGTCGACCGGTGTCAACTTCTCGACGAAAAACGGGTAGTCGAACCTTACTTCAACCGAGCTTGCGTTAGTCTCCCTCATCACGTCTTCAAGAATCCCCCCTATGTTTACTGAACCCAGCTCCTCTCGGTGTCTATGCAGTATCTGGATGAAACTGTCTATCCAGCGGGCTTCAAACTCCTGCATTATCCGCGCGTGCGCAGTGATGTTCGCCACAGTCGGCTGCCCCTGGGTGTAAGCCCTAGAGAACGCTCTTATTGGGAAAGGCAGGTTTGTAACGCCAGCGTCAACGATGAATGCTTTCTCCTTTGACATTTGCTAGTGCTCCGCTCCCCTAATGCTGGGAGTATGTTATACTTCTTTCGTCGCATCCTTGAGGTTTTTACACGGACCTGGGTACGCTGGGAGACTGGACGAATGCTTCCGCGTAAGGCCTGTCTATCAAGTAGCCTCGAACCTGGGCTAGGGCCCTAAGGTATTTCAGAATATTTGGGAAGACTCTTATCTGCGACCGGTAGAGACTCATGGCCTTAATCTTCATTTTGAACTTTGGTGTTATGTCTACTATCATGCTCGGATTGGGGAAGAGGTCAAAGACCTCGAAAAAATAGACGGTTCCCACTCTCCAGGGCTCTCCCAGGTCTCCGTAAGCCCTCGTCATAGAGTGCCAGCAGGCTTCTGTCGAACACTCTGAAACCGCCCGGTGTAAGTGATGCTTATCATAGGGTGAGTGTGTGAAAACTATGTCGGGCTTAAAATCCCTTACTTCTGCCACAAGCTTTCTGACAATGCTTCTTCGATCCACGACCTCAGGGATTTCAAGAATCCTATGCTCAACCCCAAGATATGCGGCGACTTTCTCAGCCTCGCGGCCCCGAACCTCCTCAATAGTATTTTCTTCATAGGGGGCTCTCCCGCTTGCTGCAAGTCCCCCGCCACCCCTAGAAAAAAGTATGACCCTGGTTTCACACCCCTCCTTTTGCAATCTACAAATGGTGCCCCCTGCTCCGATCAGTTCATCATCCGGATGTGCTGCGAAAACCAGGGCTCTCTCAGGAGTCCTAAACAAGTCAGCCACCTTCAACCAAGCGTGTGACAGTTCGAAATAAATATTTGTTCACACGGTTGGTAAACCTTTACGCTTCTAAAAAGCCTGAGGGTTACAAAGCTAAAGGCTGAACGTGGTGGAAGCTACGATTAGGGTTTAAAACAGGCTAAGCTGACTTCGGCAAGAGCTGAAACTCTCGGGGAACACAGATAGGCCGCGTGTTCGGGGAATCTTCAAACAGTGTTTAACTAGCTGAAAACGCCGTTAAACCGGTACAATCCAGATTTAAAGGGTTATTAGGCTGATTTATAAGGTTTTATCGATTTTAGTCAAAAATTTTTACCCTTTCTCTGCAAAAAGACTTATTAATATGTTCATTCACCCAAAATAAGGGTAATTTAAATGTCGGAGGAGTTGTCTCTAGCGGCGATGTACAGGATTCTCCGCAAGTCAGGAGGGGAAAGGGTAAGCGAGGAGGCTGCTGAAGAACTATCCAGAATACTTGAGGAAATCGGAATGAGAATTGCCAGAGACGCTGCGCAGCTCTCAGTGTTTGCGAAGAGGAAAACCATTCGCGCGGAAGACGTTAGGATGGCTGCTAAAAGGTACATGTCTCAGGTTCCAGGTACGTAAACTAAGCCCACTATATGTCGAGTAACACTTTAACCCTAGCCCTGTCCGAGGATTCCTCGATCTCCATGTCGTGAAGGGTTACTGCTTTCACTTGTGTACCGCTAGTGTGACGTCTTGGCTTGAACCTCTCTCCCTTCATGACGGCTCTGAGGAAATACTTGTTTCTCCCTCTCTCTATCTTAACGTTGAAGGAAGAGAACACCATCTGCTCAGCGTCGAGCCTTATTAAGATTGCTTCGAGCCACTTGTAAAGAAGCATTTGAACATCCTCAGCCTCAACAGTTTCTTCAACAATCTTTTTCGGCCTGATTCTGGCCGTGTCAGTGATTACCCCGGTTAAACCGAGTGCAGCGTTCTCGAAAGCCTCCTCCAAGCTCCGACCGTATGCCTGCACGTAAACGTCAGAAGTATGCTCAGGGTAATCATACTTTCCGGGACAGGGTTTCACACTTAGGAAATGGCGCAGCCACAGGATAAACTTTTTCCCCACACGGTTCCCCGGAAGCTTTCGGTTGCGAAGCGTCTTTCTAGGAATAATGGGACTCGGCCCATTAAGCCCCAGGTTACCTTAATCCTGCAAGCGTTAATACTCTAAAGGCAAGTCCTCCTAGAAAGATGGCGAGAACAATCTCTGAGATGGTTATGAACAGGGCTTTCCTCCAGCCGAACTCCATCACCAGGGTTGCGATTGTCGCTATGCAGGGAATATAGAACATGGATACGATTGTGAAAATCGTCATTTGAACAGGGGTTAACGCCTGAGACAGGTCGGCGACGCCAAGGAGGCTGGTGAGCATTATCAGCGCAAGCTCCTTCCTTAAAACCCCGAATAATAGTGTTATACCGGTTTCCGCGGGAAGCCCGAGCCATGCTGCTGTAACAGGGGCCAACAGGGTTGTGAAAGCCCCTAGGAGACCGATGGCTTCAAGAAGCTTCACTGTGAAGGTTGAGACGATTATGAGCGGGAAGGCTATTTTAAGGAACTCGAGAAGCCTGAACCATGTTTGGCTTAAAACAGTCTTGAGATGTGGCAGCCTGTAGTCAGGCATCTCCATTATCAGCCCCGTGGGTTCGCCCGGCAGGATTTTGAAAGCAAGCCTTCCAAGGAGGAAGATGACCAACAGGTCAAACGCGTACAGTATTAAAGCCCATTGGATACCTATGAACCTCCCAACTAGGCCGAGTATGATTACAGTGCGGGCGGCGCACGGCACCAGTGTTGTGACGAAGGCTGCGATAAGCCTCTCCCTCTGCGTTTCCATTATTCTGCATCCTATGCATGCTGGAACATTGCAGCCGTAGCCCAGAATCAGGGGTATGAAGGCTTTCCCATGAAGCCCCATCTTGTGCATTATGCTGTCCATGAGGAAAGCAATCCGGCTGAGGTAGCCGGAGTCCTCCAGTAAGTACAGGGCTAAGTAAAATGGGATGATGTAGGGCAGCGCTATCGTGGCTCCGGCTATAAGTCCCTCCACAACTCCTCCCAAAACAAGCTCCCCGAAAAACCCTGTTCCAAGAACCTTTTCGAAAAAAGGCTTAAAACCGTATAGCAGGCTGCTTAAAAGCTCTGAGAAAACGTTTCCCACGGCGAAGACGAAGAGGAACATAGAGAGCAATGACGCGGCCATTACAAGATATCCTGCAACCCTGTGGGTTGTGACATTGTGGAGCTTCTCCTCGAGGGTTGGTTTTACTGGTGGAACAAGCTTCTGCACCTCTCTGGCTATGCAGTTAGCAGCCTGGTAGCGTTCAGAGGTTATCAGGGTTGGACAGGAGTGGCCGTGAAGCCTTTCAAGCTCCTCGGCGAGCCTTCTTGCAACTATTGCAGCGTGAGGGTTTACCCTCTGAACTTCTTCCTCAATCTCCCTATCGCCCTCCAGAAGCTTTATTGCAACATATCTCGACGGATATGGGAGTCCGCTGTCTTTAACAGCTTTAACAAGGCTTTCTATTTTCTCCTCAACCTCGCCTCCGTACTTTACCTGACTAGGTTTTGCCTCGCGCTTGCATTCAAATATTTCAACCGCCTTCTCCAAGAGTTTGAAGATGCCTACTCCCTTGACTGCAATAGTAGGCACCACCGGCACACCCAGCATCTTCTCAAGCTTCTCAACGTCTATCTCAATGCCCTTCTTCCTCGCCATGTCCACTTGGTTGAGGGCAACGACCATAGGGGTTTCCAGCTCCATGAGTTGCAGGGTGAAGAACAGGTTTCTTTCAAGAACGGAAGCGTCAACAACATTTATCACCACGTCAGGTTTCTCGACAGCTATGTATCTTCTTGAAATAGATTCCTCTATGGAATACGTTGACAATGAGTATATTCCTGGGAGGTCAACTATGTCCACCGTATACCCCTTGAAGTGGAGAGTTCCCTCAGCCCTTTCAACAGTCTTCCCGGGCCAGTTGCCAATGTGTTGATGTAGTTTAGTTAAGTAGTTGAATATGACTGATTTACCGACATTTGCATTTCCCGCGAGAGCTATGGCCAGCCTTCTTTCACTCAATCTCTTCTCATCTTTTTCCCAGTTATTCTGCTTCCACGAAGATTCTTTCAGCCATGCCTCTGCCGATGGCAAGCCTGTATCCTCTTACAAGAATCTCCATGGGCCCGTGGAAGGGAGCTGATTTCACGACGGTGATCTTCGTGCCTGGGGTTATACCCATGTCCATAAGCCTCTTCTTAAGACCAAACCCTCCTCCATGCCCGTACCCGGATTTGACTGAGACGACAACTCCTGTCTCCCCCTCCTTCAGCATGGCTAAGGGTACTCCGCGTTTTCTCAACCCTTCCGTGTCGCTCACTGTTCCACCTCCCTCACGCGTATCACTGACGCCAAGGCAACGCTTAACACGCTTTTCTCCTTGCCAATTTCAATCCCAATAAGCTCGTCCAGCCTGGGTTTTTCAACAACTTTTACCAGGGCTCCTGGAACTAACCCAAGCTTCCTAAAAAAAACTAAGAGTTCAGGCTTCTCCTCAACCACTTTAATAATTATCCCTCGCGCGCCTTTAGCAAGCTCCGATAATGACCACGTATCCTCCTCGAAAATCGTTCCCTGCTCATTAGGAATAGGGTTCCCATGTGGACAGGTTTTAGGATAGTTCAGAACCTCCTCCAAATGTTCAATTACTTCCTCGGTTAAGCTGTGCTCCAGCCTGCACGCTGTCTCGTGAACCTTATCCCAGTCCATTTTCAGAATATCCACCAGAAGCCTCTCCGACAACCTGTGCCTCCTAACGACCTGCAGGGCTATTCTGCGGCCCTTCTCAGTAAGCCTTACACCCCTGTAGGAGGCGTGTGTCACAAAGCCTTCTTCCTCCAACCGCTCCACCGTGTTCGTAACCGTGCCAGGGGCTACTCTGAGGGTTTTGACGATGCTGCTGGTTCTGGCTACTCCCTCCTTCTCCTGAAGCCTGTATATGCATTCCAAGTATTCTTCGACGACCGGAGTCACTTCTCCGCTTGCAGTTCTATCTGGCAACTCGTTTCGAAAAGTACGAACAGTCGTACTTTTTAAACCTTTTTTCTCAGTAAACCCCATCTTGAAACTATTGGCTTTAAACGCGTTTAAGGCGGTTTAGAAGCCTGTGAGAAATCGTTCCCCCAGGTTCTCAGCCCGCTGCCTTAAGCGTTCCGCCCGCTTCATGCTTCATTATGTTCAGCTGCGGCTCGGATAACTTGGGTAGGGCAGCAACCCCTCAACTCTAGGTGCGGGGTACACGACTAGGTTGGGCAGCATGCTTCATGCCATCTTCCTTGCATCGAGAATGCATTGTCCTTGAAAACCTTGCAGCGTATCTCTACGGTACTGAGCCCGAACGTGGGTAGATCTCCGGGCGGAGTAGCGACGCTAATAAGCATCACGCGTACTATCTTAGGGGCGGTTACCTGGTGCATGCGAGCATAAAGCTTTTTATATGCGGTGTTACGCGCAACAATAAAAGTAATACTGAGGCGAAGCATAATGTACTTCAAGATCCGCGACATGGCCGCTATATCCCTGTTCGCCGCCCTATGGGGCATTCTGAACGCAACTCTCTCCCCAATCATATTCAGAATGTTCGGTGTGCCTGTTTTCTGCGACATGGTTGGTTTCACTTCTCTCATTCTCGCAGTCTGGTGGGTGAGGAAGCTCGGGACGGCAACCACTGTGGGGATCGTTGCAACAGTCATAAACTTCGTTTTAAACCCTGCTGGAGTCCACTTCCTGGGTTTCACGGTTGCAAGCGTTGTATTCGACGTTCTGACGAGGCTAATGGGTTATGAGAACTGCTTCGGGGGGAAAATACTTGGAGGCATTCTTACGCTCGCTGCTTCAGCCGCTTCAGCCGCGGTGGCTGGCTTCATGATAGGAAGCATCTTCATGGCTGCTCCCAACCTAGCCCCGTGGGGTGGGGTTCTCGGCTGGGTTTTGCTACACGTGGCTGGCGGCGTAATAGGATGGATAATAGGCACGGCTCTAGTCGTAAGCCTGGAGGCCAGGGGTCTACGTAGAGAGAGGTGAGCATATAAATGCTGACCATTGTTCCGAAGGAGCTTTTGAAGAAGGCGGTTAGTCTCCACGGTCACCTTGGTCCATTCCTGGTTCTAGGTTTGAAAATGGGGTTGCGGGCGGAGAGCATCATAGGCAAGCCTGTTGCATGTGAAGTAACTACTCTTGGGAGGAAACCCTACCTTTGCGTCGTCGACGGTTTGAAAACGGTTATGGGCGGTAATATAGTTGTAAGGGAGGGGGAAGGCTTATCCGTTAGGTTAAGCAACAGCAATGGGAATAATGTCGTCTTAAGGGTTAAGGCGGATGTAGTTGGGAAGTATGCTGGGAAATATGTCGGGGCGCCCTGGGAGGGTTGTGAGGAGGACGCTTATGAAGTCATGGCGAGCAGGGATGAGGATCTTTTCGAAACCTGAGTTGTTGAGGAACCCGCTGAGCCATAGTGTTTTTAAACAATTCTATTTAAATGCTTCTTAGTATTAGAACAGCCTCATCTCCGAATGGGGCTGAGAAAACTCTTGTTTCTCCCCCTTTAACTATTCCGTCGCCGGCTGTTTCGCCAGTGCTTGGGTTAAACCATTCAACCCGAAGGCTCCCCCTTGCTTTAGACAGGTTGACCCATATCGTCAAAGGGCATTCTCTTGGAACATAGACTAAGTATTCGGCCCCAGGGCTTGCTAGACAGTAGCCTGTTTGAGCAAGCTCCGGATGAGGAGCAAGCTCCGCAAGGCTCATTTTCTCCGCCAGCATACGCGTATAACTCATTGCCTTTCGAACCGGTTCCCACCTGGGGTCGATCTTTCCAACATCCTTTAGTTTCAAACCAGTAAGTCCACCTGCAGCATACCCGCTGTCATACGGGTCCATGAAAAGAGGATTATATCCTCTGGTGAAAGCCTTCCAAACCCAGGTCTGGTCCCCGCCAATACCCCAGAGGTGATCCGTATCCAGAAGCACGACTTTTCTCCCGTCAGCCGGAGGGGGATCATACCTGTAATTGTAAGAATCGCCGGCAATAGAGTTTGGAGAAACCCATTCTGCGGGGCTTCTGAAAAGGTCTTCATTCCTTCCTACGCCCTCCGGGGTCCAGGGAACAGTCATGCCGACGGGATGCTGCTTTCCCCTAGCCCTCTCACACTCGTGGATGAAGTTAATCATATGGTACTGCCACTCCACAGATTCATTATGGCTTTCATTCGATATCTCATAAAGCACATTATCCAGGTCGTTAACCGTGTCAATAACCTTCTGAACATAAGCCTTCTGCAAGGAAGTTATCTCGGGAGCCTTAAGCGTATGGACTAAGCGTCCTTCTCCTGATCCATGAGGATCCCCATTTATACCATTTACATTGTTATTTTTGTTAAAGGGGTGCCAAGTAAATGGGCTTATCTTCCTACCCTTGCTCTCAACATCCCATCCCTGGAAAAGCATTATTGAAACATAAATACCCTGCCTCCCGGCCGCGATAACCCTGCTGCGCAGCCTCTCGAAATACTCTTCATTAAACTCCGTTAGGTTAAACTTTCCAGAGGGTGTACGCCTGTAGGGAAGTGGTTTAACAAGCAGCTTATCCTCGCTCCATCCGTGGAGCCATTCTCCTCCAGCCCCGCATTCCCATGTCCACATTCGCATGAAATTATGGTTGTGCTTTCTCATGAAATCAAGATAAGCTTCATAGTTGAACGGCGAATCGCTATCGTACTCTTGCAGGTTGCTCCAAGTATGGGAGCCCGTCAGATAAACTGCTTTACCTGTTGAGTCACAGAAATATCGCGGATTAGCCGGATGTACCCTTAAAGGACCATGCAAGCCGGATGAAACCATGCCTTCCAGTAAAACTATTTAGACTAATATTTAAATTTTTAGGGCAGGTTGAAATTGTCAATTTAGCTGGATCCAAGCTCCCATCTATAATAGTGGTCTTCAGTTCGTCGAGCTTCTCATGCGTATGATCTAGAATGAAACAGTTATGGCTTTTTGCGGGCAGACTTTTACACACTTGCCACAATGAGTGCAGAGTGAAAGCCACACGGGTGTTATCTGCCAGAACTGCGGGTCATAAGGATCATCCTCTTCCACTTTGAAAGCCATGTGTCTGACGAAAACCGCTGGGTCGCAGACCTGCAGGCACTTGCTGCACTCCCTGGGGTCTATTCCCCCAGTCGCGTTACCGCATTTAGAGTAGTCGATTATTATCTTCGTCTTCTTCACGCTGGCTTCACCTCGAGGCTAATACTTTCCGCGTAAAACAGGGTTCTCATCCCTTGGCGTCAGCCTTATCGCGTCGTGTGGACACCTATCCCTGCATAGCCCACAGCCGAAACACTTAGTCTGGTCGATCAAAACTCTTTTAAGAGTGGGGCTGAACCTTATTGCGCCGAACTGGCAGCTTGCAACACATGTCTTGCAACCCTGGCAGAGGTCAGGATTCACTTCCGCAACATACTCCGCCTTGTAAACAGTATGGAGGCCGAAGTCCATTCTCAAACGTAGGCCGCCGCACTGCGGCGTCTCGCACGAGCATATGGCGCATATGTATGGCACGGGCTGGAACCAGACGGTGGTTACTCGACCCTTCCTGTTCTGCTCCTCCAGAGCCGCTGCTGCTTCATCGCGGCCTAAACGCACCTTAGTGTTCTCAGGGATAAACCTTGGCAGTTTCTCGATTACTGTTGAAAGGGCGCCGAAGTTGATGCAGCACACGTCTTTAACACCCTTCTGCATCATGCGGCACATGCAGTAGTTCTGGATTATGGGTTCAGCAGCAAGGTTGAGCATTATCAGCTTCGCTTCCTCTATGGGTATCACTTGTCCGAAGTGCCCGTCCGCCCTAACAGGGTTCCGGTTCCTGCTTTCAGAGTGAATCATTCCTTCGACAGTCCGCCGAATCACGCGGCCGATTATGGGCATTTTCAGCTTGTAGCCCAATCCTATAGAGGAAATACCCATTATTTTTCTAATGTATACCTGCTCGAAGTTTTTCCACTGTTCCTCCAAGTATGCTTGAAGATTCATGGCTTCCACCAGCTCGTACGAATAGTTCCTAGCGTTCAAATACCATTTTCCACCGGCGCCATGCTTCATGCACCAGTCGCACATGGTTAAACCCTGTTGAAACCAAGTTATTAATATTTAAGTCTTCTCGACTCATGTTATTAATATTTAAATCGTTTAAGAGTCGTGTTGAAACAGAGCCATATTGTCTTCGAAGAGATATATTGTTGATTTGAAGAACGTCTGCGGGAGAGACTGGGAGAAAGTCGGCGGCAAGGCTGCTAATCTTGGCGAGCTGAAGCAGCTGGGGTTTCCTGTTCCAGAGGGTTTCGTAATCACCACGGATGCTTACGATGACTTTCTTTCCTGCAATAGTCTTGAAGCCTGCATCGAGTCTTCACTGGCCAAGATTAATCCTGCTGACCCGGGTTCGATAGACGAGTGTTCAAGGGAAATCAGGGAGGCGATGGAGTGCTCCAGTCTGCCGGCGGAGCTGGCCGAGGATTTGAGGAGGGCTTACGAGGGTCTGCCTGTTAAGAGTGTTGCAGTCCGCTCCTCAGCCACCGTGGAGGATTTGCCCCAGGAGTCTTTCGCAGGCCAGTTAGAAACCTTTCTCAACGTTAAGGGGTTCAAGAATATTGAGAGAAGCGTTGTCCGGTGCTACGCCTCCCTGTGGGGCAGCAGGGCTATTGCCTATAGGGAGAGGAACAGGGTTCCGCACCGCAACCTTAAGATGGCTGTCATTGTTCAAACAATGGTTCCGGCTAAGAGTGCCGGCGTGCTTTTCACCGTGGACCCTGTTTCCTCAGACAGTTCGCAGATGGTGGTTGAATCCAACTTCGGCCTGGGTGAGTCGGTGGTTTCAGGCCGGGCTATGCCCGACAGGTTCGTCATACTCAGGGGAGCTCAGGAAGGCGGAGAGCCGTTGAAAATCGTCAGCAGGGAGATCGGGACGAAAAACTATGTGTCCAAGCCTATTTCTGGAGTGGAGACTGGTGTTGAGCACGTTGAGATCCCGTTTGAGGAGCACTTCCAACCCTCGCTCAGCGAGGAGCATGTTTTTAGGCTTTCTGAAATCGGTCTCGCCGTCGAGAAGGTTTTCGGGTGCCCGCAAGACGTGGAGTGGGCTGTTGACGAGGATAATAATATTCTGATACTTCAGTCTAGGCCAGTAACCTCGCTCTCCCAGCCGGCTCCTGAGGATGGGGTTGTCTGGAGCAGGGGCTACTCGGACGACTACTGGAACGACCCGGTTACACCCTTGTTCTTCGAGCTCCTGGGCGACCAGCTTACGAACATTGTGAACATTGAGCTTAACAAGATCATGGGCTACTCTCAACCCGGCTCGAGGAAAACAGACCAGCTGCTGAAGCTCCACCACGCGCACGCCTACTTCAACCTTGAGGTTTTGAAGCGGAAGGTCGAGTACGAGATTCCCCCATTCCTGCGCAACGAGGATATTTTGAACTATTTCCCTGACGGAAGCGGGCCATACGGCAAGGAGACCGTGAAGAAACTGCCTTTCAGGCTTAGGAAACGGATAATGGCTGAGCTCCGCGTAATGCTTCACGATCCTAACGGCTCCGTGACCAGGACAGCATCTGCCTACGAGGAGTGGACCCTGAGAGTGTTCAACCCCTTCTGGGAGCAGTTTGAGCCGAGGATGAGCAGGATGAGCGGTGGGAGCATCACAGACTATGTTGAGCTGGCCGAGGAGCTGGATGAGCTGATGACCGGCCACTTCCGCCTAGTTAGGTACGGTATTCCGGTTCACAACATCGGCATGAACCTGCTCGCCCAATACTTGCTGAAGCGTTTCCTAGGCGAGGAGGAGGCTTTGAAAACCTATCCTGTTCTAATATCCGGCTTGAAGCATAAGACGAGTGAGACGAACGAGAGGATCAATCTCCTTGCTTCCGTCGCAAGCTCCTCGCCCGAGCTTAAGAGGATTATTCTAGAAACTCCCTCCGAGAAACTCCTAGAGAAAATAGGCTCTTTGAAAATTCCTGAGGCGCAGGGGTTCATGAGCGAGTTAAACCGTTTCCTAGAGGACTTCGGAGTCCGGGGCTTCACCAGGGAGCCGTACTACCCTAGGTGGGGTGAGGCGCCCCAGTACGTTTTCGACATTCTTAAGCCGCTTGCCGAGGAGGGTGGGAGCGCTGCAACAGTGGAGCCCGAAGGCTTGAAGCAGGAGGAGGCTATGAGGATGGTTGAGCGAAGGATCAGGTCTCTCCGCTTCGGCTGGTTTAAATGGAAGCTTTTCTCAACGATCCTGGGTTTCGCCCGCAGATACATAATATTCCGGGAGAACCAGCGTTTCAACCTTGACCGCTGGATTACGATGAACCGGAGGATCTACCTGGAGATCGGGAGGATTCTTCAGAGCCAGGGGATTCTGCAGGATCCGCAGGAAGTGTTCTTCCTCACTAAGAGCGAGATTAAGAGGCTTGCCTCGGGGCAGGTCTCTCAGGATGAGCTTGCTGGAGTCCGCCTGCTCGTTAACAGTCGTAAGCAGGATTTCCTGAAGTATGAGAACACTACCCCGGCTAAGTTCCTACAGGGCTCGAGGGAGTTCAACGATCCCCCACCGGAGTCTGGGATAGTATTCAAAGGGATTCCTGCGAGCCAAGGTGTTCTAACAGCTCCAGTGAGGGTTCTGAAGAGCGTTGAGGATGTTTGGCAGGTGCGCGCGGGAGAGATTCTAGTGGTGCCGCGTACAGACCCGGGTTGGACACCGGTTTTCTGCAAGATCGGCGGCCTGATAACGGAGACAGGCGGGATGCTTTCCCACGGCGCCGTAGTGTCCAGAGAATACGGGATTCCGGCTGTCACAAACGTTCCGAACGCCTGCAGGGTTTTTAAGACGGGCCAGACAGTAACCATAGACGGGAACAGTGGCCTCGTCAGGGTTGAGGGGTTGGCGTGATGGAGCCGTTAAAGCATAGGCCGAGGAACCATGTTGAGTGGAACGAGTCCTACTATTTTGTTTTCTATGACTTAAGGCAGAGGCTCGGCGGAATGACTAGGCTGGGCTTCAAGCCTAACAAGAAGGAGGGCATGGCTTTTCTCTTCCTCTTCCTGCCGGACGGCTCCGCCGCGGGATACCAGGCTGTGGAGGAGACCGTGGACTATGGGCTTCAGGGGCTGCGCGTCGGCAGGGTTGTTCACGAGCCTCTCCCAGGAGGTTTTTGGAAATACTTTTTTGAGGGGAACATGGTTGCAGCGAGGAACCCTGAAGACCTGCCTAGGATAAGGGGAAAACCTTCTCTAGCTTCAGGCGTGTTCCCCACCAGGGTTGAGCTTTCCCTCACGCCGATTAGCGAGGTTTACGAGTATAGTGCGCACATGACTCCTGAGTCGAGAATGCTGGGGGAAAAGTCTGGGGACGAGCACTGGGAGCAGATCGGAATTGTCAACGGGGAGATTCGCGTAGGCGGGGAAACATACAGGGTTGAACAGTCTATGGGTCAGCGCGACCATACTCACGGGGTCCGTGAGTGGACCAGCATAGACTACTGGCTTTACTACGTTGTCTGGTTTTCAAGGGAGCTTGCAGTCAACCCTGCTGCAATAATAATGGATGACGGCAGGGTTTCCACAGGAGGTTTCCTTTTCGAGAAAGGCAGGAATATTCCGATTGAAAGAATCAGTGTTCTCGAGCATGAGTTTCGGGACGAGGTTCTGCCCGTGTGTTCCAAGCTGGAGTTGGTCGACGGCCTCGGCAGGAGGCACGTGCTGGAGGCTAGAGCAGGCCCAGTGATCCCGGTTTCCTTCACCGACAGCGAGGGGAATGTTTCAATACTGGCACAGTCCTTCGGCAGCTTTAAGCTGGACGGTGTCGAGGGCGGCTACGGTAGTTTCGAGACGCTCAGGAGGAAGCCGAGAAAATAGGGCTTCCAAGCCGTTGTCACGAAAAGCTTGTGAACAACCATTCTAAGAGCCCGGTGCCTGTTTCACCGCTTTCCTCAAGACGGTGAACAGCCATGGCTTCAACAAGCTCCGTCATGCCACCTGGGAACCGGCGGGTGAACTTGACGAAGCTCGATGGGGACAATAGTTTAGAGCAGACAACATATTCCTTTCCGTCTTGGCTGATTATTCTGGTTGCCGCACCGGTGGGTGTCCCCGGGTCCCAGCCATACTCGGCCTCAACCCTCACGCTGGAAACAGGGGTGCTTCCCCAGGCTGTTGAAACCCCGCCTGAGACTGTTTTAACACCCTTGACACTGTCAATTCTAAGCCCTATAGAGAAGCCTCTGAACTGGGCGTGGAAAGCATACCAATGGTCTATGTGCCACTGCCTCGGGCCCCAGCTCTTGTCCCTCTGCCCATAGCCCTGAATGTTCTTCTCAACTCCTCCGATTCTTATTCTCCCGGATACTTTTCCAGACTGTTCGAAGTGGCCCTCCCAAGATGTTCCACTCCCCCGGCCGAAGCTGAACGCGGGGAACCTACCTGTCCAAAGGATCTCTGCCTCGAGCCTAGGGTTTGAGAAAACTATGCGCCAGCTCTTCAAGGCTTCAACCAGCTGGAAGCATAGATGCCCGTCGTCCAGGCACTCGGGGGTTTCAAGGCTGAACCGTGACTCATGCTCCTGGTGGTAGAGGTGTCTCTCACCCCCATGGAAGACGGCGAAGACGAACTCCCTCCTGGACAGGTTTGGGTAGAGGCCTATTGTCGTGAAGCCTGAAACCATGTTTTCAAGGTCTACGAAGTTGAAATAGTAGCTTTCCCTCCAGTCGCTTCTTTCAGAAGGCTTATGGTTCTCCTCGTCCTCCGGGGAAGGGATGCTCATCATTTCAGCCAGCTACTCTGGAAGATAGTAGAGCACCGGGTCCCTCTCCTTCAGGAAGGGAAGGGCCTTCATCTTTATCGCCTTCATCTTTATGCGGGCGAAAGCCGGGTCCTCGTCATGATTCATGAAGTAGGGCAGGTACTCCTCCTGCACCTCCCGGGATATTTTCCAGTCCATCTCACCCGTCGTCCCAACTATGTCCGTATACCTTACGAAGCACCTCCAGTATGCTTCAGCCCCGGCGAGAAGCAACTGCCTCCTGTCCATTTCCGCGAACCTCATGTAGAGCTCCATCTGAGCTGCTTCAGCGGCCTCACCGTAGGCGGAGAGCTCGTCGAGCTGCAGTGGCACGATGCTGTCGTTCCTCCTAGTGTAGGCTGCTATTCTCGTAACCAGCCTACTGTAGTCCCCGGGCTCCACGATCATGGTGCCAATGTCGTTGAAAACTGCTCTAGCCCCGCGGATAGTCATCGCAACCCCGAGGGTTGAGCTGGGAAGCTTGGATTCCGTCGCAGACCAAGGGAGCCAGGGCCGCCTGCCGTCGTAAAGATTCGTATACTCTGAGATAACAAGTATCTCGTTCTCCCCGAATGGGTATGGCCCGTGGTTAACTATTTTCGCGCGGGCCTCACACTCATCTATGAAAGCGTAAAGGTCTACGGAGCCTATTGCCCGCCGCACCTTGACAACCTGGTTCTCGCCAACGGGCTGAAGGTTCTCCTTAACCCAGCTTAAAGCATTCTCGTTGAGCGCGAGGTTCACCCCGCCTGATGCGGCGACAGTGGGCTTCCCAGTGTTAAAGTAGTTTGTGGCTAGACGATACCATTGTTCAAGCATCCATCTCCACTGATCCCTTTTCTCAGCAGGCTCCTTAGAAGGGTCTCCCCCATGCTTGTTGTATATCGTTCCCATTCTGGCCAGTGAATAGTAGAGCCAGAGGTAGGAGACTGAGAGGGCCTGTATTGGTGAAAGCAGGGTTTTGCTTCTCGCAGCCAGCTCCTCCGGGGTTATTCTACTCCAAACCCCCTTCATAACGTCGTAAAGATGGTGGTACGTCTGGTAGAAGCCGACGCAAATATACGCGTTAACCGGGAAAAGCTTGGACTCCAGCAGGGTTCTCTGGGTCACGATGTTCAGGAAAACGTTGCTGAGGTGAGCTATCTGCTCATTTATCTCAGACACCCGCATGGGCATAGGGGGGATGGTTGCAATTAGACTAATAAGTTTTTAACGCAAGACATATAGAACTGTCTGGCTGTTCTAACCCGGCTGCCTGAAGGAGGAGAGCGGGGCTTGAAAATAGTGGGCCGCGGCTTGATCACGATAAAGACAAGGGCGGAGGGGGAGCTGCGCTACGTTAAAAACGTGAGGGACGTGCTGGCTCTCCTGAAGGAGGGGGCTGCGGGTAAAATAGTGATGGTTGACGACGCTGGGGTGACGCTGCTTGGGCCGGTGCTTTCAAAGCTGGCTGGAGTAATATGCCTGTCAGGGGGTCTTGGCTCCCACTTGGCAATCGTAAGTCGAGAGTTCTCAATCCCGGCGTTAATGGGCACAAGGCTGGAGACGGATAAACAGCTTCACGGGCGGAGGGTTGTCATCGAGCCGCGGGACGGGGATAACGGAGTCTTAATGACGGACGAGTAGGGTGCGCCGTACTGGCCACATATTTGTTACCGGTGGGTCGGCCCACTGCGGGTTAGGTAAAAGGCTCTGAAAATATCATGGTGCTGGAAAGAGCATGAGCATGCAAATGTCTAAGCACGCGCTTACGGTGGCTTCATGAGAAAAGATATGTTGTCCTGATTGTAGGGCGGGCTTCGGCTGAAATGATAGAGCTCCTTGAAAACAGTAAGCACATAGAGGCAGACCGACTAGTAACAACTTAAGTAATGCTTTTTAAGCAGGCTACAAGTGTCTGTGGGGAAAAATGGAGAATCTCGTTAAAGATTCATGCTTCACTTCAGGACTTTGGAAAATTATCTCGAAACCAGAAGAGGTTAAAATTTCTCTAGATAGGGTTCAAACCCCCGTCGGGATAGAGGATTCTCTGAAAATTGAAAGCTCCGGATGGGGCAAGTGGCATCTTACATATGGTGAAAAGCTGCAAGTGAAGCCTAGGGAAACTTATATGCTTAATGTACGCATGATGCTCGAGCTTAAGAGCAGAAGAGGTTCAGTTGTCTTAGAGCCGCAAATCCTAGATGTAAACGGTAGAGAAATTAAAGCCATAAAAAGGAAGTGGTCAGGCGACAGCGGCGAGCCGTTTTTCGCGGAAGACTTGGGACCGTGGAGGGGCGGTATAATTGGTGCTGCTGGTAAATGGGGATGGAGGCATATTGCTGGGGGCTTTATGATACCGGACGGGGGGTCACAGATGAATTTAGCCTTGTATGGAGCCGGCCCGGGTGAGGTTTGGGTGACTGGAGTAGAACTCCGCAGAAACTTCTGCTCCATAGTGAAAACAGTGAAACCATCTCAAATTCCAGAGTACCCTAAAGCAATACTCTACAAGAGACTTAAACTAGGTGAATATGCAGGGAAGGTGTTAAGAGTCGGCGATTTAAACGGTGATGGTAAGGTTGAGCTTCTATTTGCACAGAGAATAAGCCCTAAGCCTATTAAACCGAGCAGTGTAAACTACGTGGCTTTAAGATGTCTCACGGCTGTCGACCTTAATGGAAACATTCTGTGGCAGCTTGGCGAGCCGGATCCATCCGGCTACGATGTGTGGTCCGACCTTCCAGTACAGGTCTTCGACTTCAATAAAGACGGTAAAATGGAAGTACTCTGCTGCAAAGACTTCAAAATAATGCTTTTAGACGGGGCTACAGGAGAAGTTCTTGTTGAAGCAGACACCCCGGAATCTAATCCAGGTGAAGGATGGGGAGAAGGGGCTGAGGATGGATTTCCAAGGATCCTGGGAGACTCCATAACCGTATGCAATCTAACTGGTTACAATCCAGGCGATTTCCTTCTTAAAGATCGATACAATAATCTCTGGGCTTACGATCGTAAGTTTAACAGACTATGGTCTTACACGGGTAAAATGGCACATTACACCCAAATATATGATGTAGATGGAGACGGGTTTGATGAAGTATTCTCAGGAGACGCGCTGATAGATCAAAACGGGAAAGTTTTATGGCGCATAGATCTCTATGGTCACTGTGATAGTTCAATCTTCTACATGAATGGAGAAGGCCGACTAATACTTGCTCTAGCATATGAGGATGGGGGATTCTACTTTCTAGATGCGTTAACTGGCAATATTCTGAGAGAGTGGCATTTAGGACATGGACAGGGAGTGAACCTAGCAAGCTACAGACCTGATCAACCTAATGGCTTAGCCATCGCAGCCAATACTTTCTGGGGTGGAGCATTCTGGTTTATTTTTAGCCTAGAAGGCGAAATTCTCCACGCAGATTTCACCGACGTTTATGGCTGGGTTCCCGTCAATTGGTCTGGAGACGGTGTTGAACTCATTGGCTCGGCCTGCGGCCTCTACGACGGCTATGGTAGAATGGTTATTGAATTCCCGGATCCACACCACGGGAAGGTGTGGGTGTATAATATCTGTGGAGATAAGCGTGATGAAGTGATTGTTTGGAATGATAAGCTTCTATCCATTTATACGCAGGATGGGTGCTTCAGTGGCATTAAGATGTTTACTCCTAAACGTAAACTCTACAATCAAACTTTCTACGGAAGCTTTATATCGGAGCCGGATTGGACTTATCTCGGCCAATGATCTGCAAGGAGTGAGTATGTTGGTCTCTAGAATTCCTTCAAATTTAAGGGTTTACAGTTTTTCAGCAACCCATAAACCAGTTTTAAGAGTTAAACCGGATAGTTTGATTACTTTTGAGGTTAGAGATGCCTTCGATGGACAATTGGACCTAAGCGGGGAATATATTTCAAATATTGACACGGTTGATGTGAATAGAATTAACCCTGCAACTGGACCGGTTTGGGTTGAGGGGGCTGCGCCTGGATGCACGATTGAAGTTGAAGTGTTAAGTGTTAAAGTTGGAGATAGAGGCTTCATAGGTCGGAAGGTGTTTAAAATATTAGACGATAAGATTGAAGCCAACTCTTTCAGAATACCTGTAAAACCACTGATAGGGGTAATCGGCGTTGCTCCGCCTAAGGGTGAGGCTTCCACAATGGAGCAGGGTGACTTCGGCGGAAACCTAGATACTCCAGAGATAACGGTGGGCTCGAGGGTCTTCCTACCAGTATGGGTCCACGGGGGATTGCTTGCTTTAGGAGACGTGCACGCAGTACAAGGGGATGGTGAAGTTTCAGGTCAAGGTTTAGAAGTCCCTGCTGAAGTTGAAGTAAAGGTTAAGCTTCACCGTGGACGTATTCTAGATAAAGTCATTGTTGATTATGGTGGAAGTCTGACGATCTTGACTTCTTCGAGGACTCTAGAAGAAGCTATAGATGAAGTATTAAACGTCGCTAAGAAGCTTCTTCAAAATACTTTTAAAGTAGATGAGCAGACAGCTCTAGCTCTGTTAAGCCTCACATCAAACCTTGGAATCTCCCAGATGGTTAATCCTAAGAAGACTGTGAAGATTAAAATACCTAAAAACATCATCCCAATAAATCTTGAAAAACTTTTAAATAATTACAGTTAATGTCGTCTTAATAGCGCGCGCTTTATTGGAAAACGTAAGATCTGACCGTAACCATTATTCAGATCGATAACGAACCGGATGGAGCCTTAGAAACACGCCGGGGAAGGGATTCGAACCCCTGCGGCCCGCATGGGCCACTGGCTCTCAAGGCCAGCGCATTGCCGCTCTGCCACCCCGGCGGACAATATTACCCTCCTTTTAAATTAGATAAGCTTTTTTCACCGGGTAACGTTTAAAAGCTGTTTTAAAACCGTTTCTTCAACGTGGTAATTGTTGTCTGAAGACAAGGAGCTGGAACGGATCCTGGAGGAGAAGAGGAAGCGCCTGTTGAACAGGCTTGCCAAGGGCAGTGAGAAGGGCGAGAAGACCACTTCTCAGAGAGCTGTTGACGATGTTGACAAGAAGGTTTTAAGCCTCCTGGATGAGAAGGGCAGGGAGATACTGTTGCTCGCGGAGCAGGATTTCCCTGAGGAAACCAGGAGGGCTAAGCTCCTGCTCTACGCGCTTGTTAAGAAGGGCTATGTGAACGGGCCTGTTGACGCTGGGGACCTCTACAGGTTTCTGAGATACCTTGGGATCCCGGTTAAGTACGAGTCCCACATAGTTGTTGCAGACGGGAAGGAGAGGAAGCCTCTTTCAGAAATACTTTCAGAGAGAATGTCCGAGCTCGAGTAGCTCTAGGGGCTAATCAGAAACCCATAATAGGCGGGGCAGCAGTGCTCATCGAGTAGGATTGCAGGTCTCAATACTGCTCCCGGCTTCCGTCATAGGCGTCTCAGAGGACTTGAGGGTTAAAACATTCAGGGCCGGCCTCGTTGGAAGGGCTGCAGCAATATTCATGGTTAACGAGGTCGTGGTCTATCTCGACGATCATAACTCCGAGTCCCTGGGGAACCAGAAGGTTTTCTCAAAGCTCCTCCACTATATGGTTGTCCCCCAGTATTTGAGGAGGCTCGTCTTCAAGAAGCAGGAGGAGCTTAGGTTCGCGGGCCTCCTTCCCCCTTTGAAAATACCCTCGCACACCGTTCCCACGTCTCTTAAAAAGGTTAAGCCCGGGAGCTTCAGGCTCGCCGCCGTCGTTAAGGCTGAGCGCAGCAGGCTTGTCCTGGAGGCTGGGCTCGAGAAGACCCTCTTGGCTCCTGCTCCCGAGCCCCCGCTTGAAGCAAGGATGGGCGATGTTGTTCTGGCTAGGGTTGAAGACCCTTCAAGACTCTCCGCGAGGATAGTCAGCCCAGGTGAGTCACCGTTCTACTTGGGCTACCGGGTTTCAACACCTAGGAAGACGCTTGGAGAACTCCTGAGGAGTGCGGATGCTGTTAAAATAGGGACTTCGAAATACGGTGAGCCTGTTTGGAGGAGGATGGGGGAGCTTAGGAAACTGTTCTCTGAAGGGGGGAGGATAATGGTGGCCTTCGGCTCACCATCAATGGGGCTTAAGGAAATACTGGCCAGGGAAGGGGTTAGGGTTGAGGATGTTTTCAGCGTCGTCGTCAACACTGTTGGGGAGCAGGGTGTTGAAACAGTGCGCACTGAGGAAGCACTCTACATAACTCTCCCCCTGGTTGCTTCATTAGCAAGAGGATACTGGCAAGAATAGAACGTGTTTCCAATGGAAACAGGCCTACAACGGGTTTCATTCCAGCAGGGGAAAAGGTTAAAACGGGTTGCTCATTCCCTTTGACAACCACGCTGACTAAAAGGGGATTAACAAGATGGGTCATAGAAAGCAATCCGCCCCGAGGCACGGTTCGCTCGCCTTCCGCCCTAGAGCACGGTTTAAAAGGCTAACACCCCGAATAAGATTCTGGCCGGAGGTTGACGGGAAAACAAGGCTTCTAGGCTTCGCCGGCTACAGGGTGGGGATGAGCCACGGTTTCACAATCGACACCTCAGAATCCTCACCTTTAAAGGGCAAGGAGGTTTTCACCCCGCTCACCATTATTGAAACACCCCCCTTGAGCATTATTGGCGTTAGGCTTTACGGGGACGGTTTCCAAGGCTTAAGGGTTCTTTGGGAGGGTTGGGCGAACACTCTTCCGGAGCATCTTAAGAGGAGGATTACTTCCCTGAAGAACCGTAAGGAGTCCCCGCCTCCACAGGTCCCGGAGGATTTAACTGGGAAAGTTAAGGAGGTTAGGGTTATAGTTGCCACGCAGCCCTATAGGACTGGCATAGGCAAGAAGGCCCCGGAGGTCTTCGAAATAGGCGTTGGAGGAGGCATCGTGAGCGAGAGGATTAGCTACGCCATGTCGCTGCTCGGCAAGGAGGTTCAGGCGAGAGACGTGCTGGAGGAGGGTGGGTTCATAGATGTTTTCGCAGTCTCGAAGGGCAAGGGTTTCCAGGGGGTTGTGAAAAGGTTCCGTGTGAAGATCCTCGACAGGAAGAGCAACAAGACCCGGAGGGGTATTGCTACGCTTGGCCCCTGGAAGCCTGCTGGAGTAATGTACACTGTGCCGAGGCCCGGGCAGATGGGCTACATGCAGAGGCTCGTCAGAAACCTTCAGGTTTTAAAAATAATTGGGAAGCCTGAGGAGATTAATGCTGCCGGCGGCTTCCACAAGTACGGCGTCCTAAGGAATCCTGCTGTAATAGTCAACGGTAGCGTCCCAGGCACGCCTAAGAGGCTTGTGAAAATAAGGGTTTCAGCAAGGAAGCATGACGCGAAGGTTCAGCAGCCGCCTGTTTTAACTCACATCAACATCAGGAGGGTTGCAGCATGATGAGCCTGGAGGAGGCTAAGGTGAGGGTTCTGAACGAGAACGGTGAGGAGGATGGTGAAGCCTCAATACCAAGGTTCATCCTCCAGACCGAGGTTGAGGAGCATCTTGTGAGAAGAGCCTTCCTGGCTGCTCAGTCGAGAAGACTCCAGCCGCAGGGAAGGGACACGATGGCTGGCAAGAGGACCACGGCTGAAAGCTGGGGAGTCGGCTACGGCATAGCTAGGGTCCCGAGGACTGAGAGAGGGGTCGCCAGGCTCGCCCCCATGACTGTCAAGGGCAGGGTTACACACCCGCCGCGCGTGGAGAAGAAGATTAGGAAGAACATAAACAGGAAGGAGTATAGGAAGGCATTCCTGTCGGCGCTTTCAGCAACCTTCAGGAGGGAGGCCGTTGAGAAAAGAGGACACAGGCCTGGTTCAGCAAGCATGCCGGTGGTCTTCGCCGGGGAGTTTGAAAACGTTTCGAAGACGCGCGAGCTAGTCGGGCTTTTCGAGAAGATAGGTCTAAAGGAGGAGCTTGAAAGAGTTTACAGCAGGCCCAAGGCGAGGTGTGGAAAAGCAAAGTGGAGAGGAAGAAGGCTTAAGAGAAGGGTTGGCCCGCTTCTCGTAGTATCCGGCTCCAACACCAGCATCGTTAAGGCTGCCTCGGGAATACCGGGGGTGGACGTTAAAACCCCTGAGAAGCTTTCAATCATGGATCTTGCTCCAGGCGGCGTCCCAGGCAGGCTTACCATATGGACGCTTCCGGCTCTCGCAAGAACCGTCGAAAGGGTGAAGAGATATGTCAAGTAGCGTGATAGTCAGGCCTGTTTCAACAGAAAAATCCTTCAGGCTTATCGAGAAGGAGAACAAGCTGATGTTCATAGTGGACAATAAGGCCGATAAAAACAGTGTTAAGGAGGCGGTTGAAAAAAGCTTCAACGTTAAGGTTGAGAAAGTCAACATTATAAGAAGCATAACAGGGGAGAAGAAAGCGGTGGTCAAGCTGGCTAAAGAATACAGTGCGATGGACCTTGCAAGCAGACTTAAAATAGTGTAGGAAGGATGATGGTTATATGGGTAAGAGACCAATAGTAAGGAGGCGCGGCAGATCACCAATCTTCATGGCTCCAACCCACAGGAGGGTAGCGCCAGCCAAATACCCAACACTAGAAAAAGGAGAAAGACTCGAAGGAACCCTCGTAGCATTACACCACGACCCAGGTAGAGGAGTACCCCTAGCGGAAATCAGGCTTGACAACGGGAAAGTCTTCCACACGGTTGCAGTGGAATCAATGTACGTGGGCCAGAGAATATCAATAGGACCAGGAAGCCCGCTTGCAATAGGAAACATAATCCCGCTCGGCGAAGCACCCGAGGGAATAATGCTCTCAAACATTGAACGAAAACCAGCCGACGGCGGCGCACTCTTCAGAGCCTCAGGCAACTACGCAGTCCTAGTTGGGAAGACAAACGGAACAGTAATCCTGCAGAACCCTAAGGCGAAAACATTCATCGTCGACGCAAACTCTCTCGGAACAGTCGGAGTAACAGCAGGAGGAGGAAGAACAGAAAAACCATTCCTCAAAGCAGGAACAAAACGCAAATACATGAAAAGCAAAGGAAGACGCTACCCAATAGTAAGAGGAGTAGCAATGATAAGCGTGTATCACCCCCACGGCGGGGGAAGGCATCAGGGTCCGGGGCGCTCCACTTCGGTTAGCCGTAATGCTCCTCCTGGCGCTAAGGTTGGTTTGATTGCTCCCAGGAAGACGGGTAGGAAGAAGACTAGAAG
>JAWCMB010000014.1:0-36039 GCA_038850115.1 Thermoproteota archaeon | reverse complement strand
TCACAGACTCCAGCATCTCCTCTGCCTCAGGTATGCTCCCCGATATGATCAGTGTTTTCAACTCTTTCTCATCAACAGGCGTTTTAAACTTCTCAACCAGTTTTACGACACTGTCTCTCACCCTCCCCTTTCCAACTATTCGCGTCAGGAAGAAAACATCGTAAAGGTCCCTGACCTTTCTCCTTTCAAAGTATGCCCTTATTTTTTCCTCAAGCATCTCCTCAGGCTTTAAAGTTTTCACTAGAATAAACGTGCCGTCAACCATTTCAAACCTTTTTAAGACAGGGGCTTCAACTTTCTTAAAGACAGCCTCAAGCCTCACCGCCACCTCCAAATAGGAGTATTTAGAAAAAACCGAGTTTCCGGTTTTCTTGAATTTTTCAACTAGAAAGCCTTTTCCCTCCAACCCGTCCAGCAGGCTCCTAAAGCTTTCCCTCCTAGCGTCGACTGGCAGGTAGAGATCGACATCTTCGGAAAACCTGTTGCTCCGGTAGCAACGCCACAACGCTGTTCCACCATGAATGACTGCCTGGGGAAAACTGTTGTAAACCTCCATGACTAAGATATCCTGAGCCAGCGCTATGCTTCTATGCAGCCGCTTCTTCAGCCGTTTATCCAGTGGCAACACCACCATGTTTATGAATTAACCGTTCTTATATTTAAGTATAATTTAGGTTGAACGGAACAAGGGGGCATGAAATGCGACTAGATTCTCCCATAGTCCGCATCTAGCATAATATTTTTCCAAAAATTGGTTAAACGCTTAAATATCGTCCCGCCATACTTATTCGACGCAGCAGATGCCTATCGAGGACCATGCTAATCTTCACACTGATAGGGAGAGGATTCTCGAGGCGATAATACAGGCCAAGCTTCTCTACGCAATAACTCCTAAGGTTCCAGAGTATAGGAAGATCATTCTGATAATAAGGTCCAGAAGCCCCCCTCGGGGATACTCGCTCTGGGTTAAGGAATCTTACGAGGCCTATAAGCGCGCGACACACTTAAAACTGGGACGAGCAACAGAATAATAACCTAGCGGCGCTTAATAAAGCTCACCACGCCTATTAAGCCTCTCATCAACAATTTCAACCCATAAACCGATAAAACAAAAATAAAGAAAAGTTTAAATAAACCATGAAGCAACAAATCTGACATCGTCAACAATGGTGAGGTAAATGAAGTTAGGCATAGGTTCTTATACATTCCCATGGTCCTTTGGCGTTGCACAATATCCTCAGCCTAAAAAACTTTTAGATGCAGTAGGATTGTTGAAGAAGGCTGAGTCTCTAGGAGTTAAGGTAGTCCAAATATGTGATAATTACCCATTACATAAAGTTACAAATGGAATGTTAGATGAAATTTCAGCGGCATCCAAAGAAATGGGAATTATTGTCGAGGTTGGTACACGCGGAGTCGAGCTTAGAAATTTGCTAACGTACTTAAGTATAGCAAAGAGATTGAATGCGAAAATATTACGCACAACATTTGAAACTCCGGATAAAAATCCGAATCTAAAAAGAATCGTAATGCAGATTAAACAAGCTCTCCCACGGTTTGAAGAAAATGGTGTTTCCATAGCTTTAGAGAACTATGAGCAATTTAATTCAAAGGAACTGGCTTTTGTAATAAAGAGGTTGAATAGTAATTTTGTCGGAGCCTGCTTAGACACTGTTAATTCGTTTGGCGCCTCAGAATGCTTAGAAGATGTTGTAAATAGGCTTTCAGCCTTTGCAATAAATTTGCATCTAAAGGATTTTGACATAATAAGGCTTAAACATAGAATGGGATTTAAGATAGTCGGCCGACCATTGGGTGAGGGGAAACTGAATATCGATAGGCTTTTTAAAGTCTTAGAAAACAAGGGTAGAGAGCCAAGCGTAATAGTGGAGCTATGGGTGCCCTTCTCGGGATCTATAGAAAAAACAATATCTAAGGAAGAAAAATGGGCTGCTAAAAGCATCGAATATTTAAAAGAGAAGATGCAGAAATACATCCAATAAAGGAGAGAGCTGGAATGAGAACTAAGATAAAAAGGGAAGATGATAAATTAACCGTCGCAGTTATTGGTGCTAGTGGTACCGCTGGTAGTTTTATTGCGGAAAGACTTCTTAAAGAAAACTATAAGGTCCTTCTTTGTGAAAAGGACGAAGGAGTTATGAGGCTTCGGAAAAAAGGGTTCGAAGCTGCTGAAGCCGAGGAGGCTATCCCGGTAAGCGACGTTATTATTATGGCTGTTCCAGATGACAAGATAGGCGACGTATCGAGAGTTATTGTTCCAATGATGAAAAAAGATGCCATTATGATCCTATTGGATGCTGCTGCCGCATACATAGGGGACTTGTCTTTGCGCGGTGATTGCACATTTGTCATCGCTCACCCATGTCATCCACGGCTCTTTCAAGAACAGGAAACGCCAGAAGCATACAGAGACTATTTTGGAGGAACCGCTAGACAGGATATAGTAATGGCTTTGCTGCAGGGAAAAAAGGAGAAACTTGAAGTCGCTGAGAAGATTTGTAGAGAAGTATTCGCCCCTGTAATAAACTGTTATAGGCTGAAAGTCGAACAAATTGCAGTTCTCGAGCCAATAGCCTCGGAAATTGTTGTGGGCGCAGCATCCTATCTCATGAAGGAATCTTTTAACGAGGCTGTAAAACTAGGTGTTCCAGAGGAAGCAGCCCGATCATTTTTATTGGGACATATAAGAATCTTACTAGCAGTATTGTTCGGAGAATCTTCTCACAAAATTTCTAAAGCAGCTGAAAATGGTATAAGCTACGGATGTGGTAGGATTTTGAAGCCGAGGTGGAAAGAAGTTTTCAACTATAAAGAGATGAAAAGGATAATCCGCAAGGTACTATATTCTTCTAATTTTTGACGAATACGCATATGTCTAAGATCTGAAAAATTTAGCCAACCATATCTAACGTGCATATTAAGATTTTCATTAGATAAACTATCATTTAGCGGATGTTGAAGACCTCAATCGCTGTTTTTCCTAGACACCATTCCAGTTCGTTTCGATTTAACCCGATGCTTCTAAACTTAGTAAGTTCAGTTGCCGCGTTCTCTGGATGATCTGAGCCAAACATAATTCGGTTAGGCCCCAAAACCTTAGAGAACCTATGAATGGCGGAGCTTGGCGTCCAGCTAGTTTCAAGATATATATTAGGATGGGTTCCTGCGATAAGTAGGGCTTCCTCCGCAAACAGGTTTCCACCGGAATGCGCCAAAATAATCTTTAACTTAGGAAATTCTCTAGCTATGGGCATTAACATTGATGGAAGACTCCATGGAATGCCGCTTCCCGTGTGGATCATGACTGGAATTTTTAGTTCTAAGGCCGCTTCAAAAACGCTTCTCCCAGTGGAACCGTTCGGGTTTACAGCGTGAGCGAAAGGATGTATTTTAACTCCAACAAAGCCCATATCTTTCACGCATCTCTCGAGCTCCTCACGATACTTGCTTCTTGGGAGATGGGGATTCGGATTCGCCACACCGAAAATTCGGCCAGGCATCTTCTTAGATAATTCGGCTATATCATTGTGTTGCTTAACAACTGTTTCTAAGTCGAAGGTTATGCCCGGCTGAACAATGCTTATATCAATATCATTTCTTTCAATCCCCGTAAGTAAATCCTGCAGATTGAAATCATGTTCAAAAACATAATCATAACCCAAATGGGCATGAGCATCAACTATTGTAACTTTTTTACTGCAATTATTTATGGAGGCTAATCTACAGAAAACTCCTGTTACCATCGTATATTGCTACCATAGTGCCATATATAACTTTTGGTAAGAAAGCCTCAGGCATATTCAAACCTCAAAAAAGCTTTGACCTTCAAATTACGCGTGCCAGAATCGGTTAAAGACTGCCACTAGTGATCAGGTTATAAACACAAGATTTAAGCTTGCGCTAGAATAGTTTAGCTTAGTGACTGGTATGGAAGCAACTCAATCCGGTTTAATGCTTCTAGTGGTTCCTAATCAATGTCGCGGATGCGGATTATGTGAACTTGTCTGTCCAATTTTGCATGGCGATGGCGCTCGTCCATCAGCATCAAGGATTAAAGTGTTTAAGGATAGAGAGAGTTATACGTTTAGGCCTCTGGTTTGTCTTCAATGTCTTAACCCTAAGTGTGTGGAAGCATGTCCTAAAGGAGCAATATATGTAGATAACAAAACGGAGGCCAAGGTTATAGATGAGAAGGTTTGCGACGGCTGTGGATTATGCGCTGAAGCCTGTCCATTTAAATTTGAAGATGCCGTGATTTTTAAAAATCCGTCTAAAACAACCTATTTGAAGTGTGACCTGTGTTATCAACGTGAAGAAGGGCCTGGATGCGTAGAATTCTGCCCCTCGCAGGCTCTGGTCTTGCGAGAAAGGAGGGTTTAAACATGCAATATGGGTGGATAGGCACCATCCTGCTTATCGATCTATCAGCGGAGAGCATCAAAACCATAGACACGATGAAGTATGCGGAGGATTACATAGGTGGCAGGGGGTTAGCGGCAAGATTAGCTTGGGAATATATTCCCAAGGAGGTTGATTGTTTCAGCCCAGAAAGCCCGCTGATAGTGATGACAGGCCCTCTTACTGGTACTCCCGCACCGACATCTGGCAGAGTAATATTCGCCGGGGTTTCTCCCAGAGTATACCCTAAGCCTTGGTATACACACTCAACTATGGGAGGGTTCATAGGATCAGAGTTAAAATACGCAGGTTTCGATGGACTTATAATTACTGGTAAAAGCAGGAATCCAGCTTATTTATGGATAAGGAACGGTGAAGCCAATATAATGCCAGCTGAAGATTTATGGGGTTTAACTATTAGAGCTACGGTGGAGAAACTTCGACATAAGTATGGGCATGGAATTGAAGTAGCATGTATAGGGCCTGCTGGAGAGAGACTCGTTAGGTACGCGGCAATATCTCATCCTCCCGAGAATGCCTCAGGCCATAGTGGATTTGGAGCCGTTATGGGCTCTAAGAAGATTAAGGCTATTGCGGTTCAAGGAGCTGGAGGCGTAAGCGTAGCTGAACCAGAGCATTTCTTAGCAACTTGCAAGTATGCCGTGAAGCTTTCACGCCCAGGTGCAGTCGACTATTTTTTGCGTGAAGAAAAACATCGTAATCCAGCATGCAGTCACAGCTGCAGCGTTAACTGCCGCATAGGTACACTAATACTGGATATTCCCCAAAGATTTGGTGAGGGCAAGATAGGAAGTTACCAGGTTTTCTGCATAGGCAATATATGGGTTTCATCTAAGCCTGCAGCTGAATACAAGGGTGGAGGGCTTAGAGTACCGCCTGTAACTGGGTGGAAGCCAGAGGACGGTGGAGTGGAGCTTCACATGCTGTGTGATGATTTGGGATTGGATTTATGGGTTCTTCTAACTTTACAACCATGGCTAGTTCGCTGCGTAGAAATCGGCCTAAACTCACTTAAAGGGCTAGATTTAGATCCTAGAGATCCCGCCTGGTTCCGCCGTTTGCTGGAGAGCATAGCCTACCGAAGAGGCCTTGGCGATATACTGGCAGAGGGGCTTAGAAGGGCTGTCGATAGACTTAGGGAGGAACTGCCGGATGAACTGGTTAAGTTGGCCGAAGCCTTAGAATTCGCTTATGGTTTTCCAGCTCATCGAGAGGGACGAATATGGGACCCAGAGCCCTTGCCATTCTGGATAGTTTCAGCCCTAATGTACGCCACTGAGAGCAGGGACCCGACTATATGCACACATACTTCTTTCTTGCATTTGGCGGAGCTGTATCTAGACAACAAAGATATCTTTCTGTTCAAACTTAAACCCATAGCAGCTAAGCTATGGGGGTCAGAGAAAGCTATTGAGCCAAGTTTTGAACATAAAGTTCAGCTAGCAATATGGTGTCAACATAGGCATATAATCCTCGACTGCCTTCCTCTTTGCGATTTCGCCTTTCCAAGGTTGATTAAACCCTTCAAAAGCAGGGAGGAGTGGTTAGCTGCGGAGGATGTATATGGAGATCTAGATATAGAAGCTAAGCTTCTATCCGCGTGCACAGGCATAAGGTATTCAACAGAAGACTTGGAGATTGCGGCTGAGAGAACCTTTAACTTGGAAAGGATGATTCTGGCGGAGAAATTTGGCAGAAACAGAGAGATAGATGAAATTGTGGCGGCGCATTTTCAACTTCCATGCAGTACAGATGGAACCTCCATAAGCATGCAAGGATTCAAGGAATTACTTACGGAATACTATCAGGCAAGAGGATACGATAAAGAAACAGGAAAACCTCTTCCAGAAACTTTAAGGAGACTGAAACTAAATATTTAATGCCGGTAGCGCACGTAAAAGGTTCAGGAGGAAACTAAATGGATTCCCATTCTAAAAGCTTAGCGAGATCGTGGAGTACAGGGCGAGATGGCGCGGGATCAATGTAATCAAAGTAAGCGAGAGAAACCTTCAAAGCTATGCCATAGATGCGGATGGAGTAGAATCCGCACCGGGAGCCTCTTCCAATGTCATGCTGAACTACTCCTGCAATGCTGACTACAATAGGGCTGTGAACATTAAAGCGGCCATGGGCTACATGCGCATGTCAGGGGCAGGATTGACACAGCCCCCAACCCAGTTGGATGAGCTGGGAATCCCCTGACTTATCTTGGAGAGTGGGGAGAGGCATATAGTTAGCCGCGTCTAGTTTTAAAGCTTAGGAAAGGTTAATACTCCCCCGGTGATTGAGTGAAACAGGTTGGAGGAGAGCCTAAGCCTAGTGGAGACCGCTGCGGGCCTTATTGTTTTCGAAGGAGACGAGGCTAAGCCATACCTCTTCAAGAGCGTCGACGAGGCTGTGAAGCATTACAGCGGCTTTATTCCCCCGGGTGTCTCATCCTTCCTCAGAAGCTGGAGGGGGAGGAGCATCATGGTTGAGAGGAGGAGCCTTGCGGAAGCCTTGACACGCCTAGGCTTGAAGCCTGTTGTGGAGGAGCCTTTAGAGAAGGCTGTTAAGCTAAGGGCTGATGTTGAAAAAACTCTAAGGATCCTAGGCTTGAACATCGATGATTACCGGGGTTTCACAGCTGAGGTTGCGGCGAGGCTTGCCCAGGCTAGGGTTGAGGAGCTTGCCAAGAGCAGCGACCTAGATATTGTTATCGCGATGCAGGCTTACGACGAGCTTGTCAAGATGCTTAATATTCTTCAAGACAGGATCCTGCTATGGGTTAAGGAGCGGGAGCCACGCTTATTGGAGGAGGGCAAGGATTTCGATAAGCTTGCCAAGCAGATAGCATCCTCAAACACTCCAGCGTATGTTAGGAGTATTGCTGAGCTCTACTTGGAAACTGAGGATTGCAGGGGCATCGTCGAGAAGCATATCGGCATGCTTATGGAGGAGACGGCTCCAAACCTCAGCACAGTCGTCGGCCCGCTGCTGGGTGCGAGGCTCGTCTCTAAAACAGGCTCTCTTTCAAGGCTTGCCAGCCTGCCTGCTTCAACCATACAGATACTTGGCGCTGAGAAGGCTCTCTTCAGGGCTTTGAGGAGAAGAGGAAGACCTCCTAAGCACGGGATAATCTTCCAACACCCGTATGTTCACATGTCTCCCAGGAAGATACGGGGCAAGATTGCAAGACTGCTCGCCAGCAGGATAGCGGTCGCAGCCAGGGTCGACTGTTTCTCAGGAAGATTCATAGGGGAAGAGTTGAAGAAGGATGTTGAGAACAGGCTTAAGTCTTTGAAGGAGGGAGTGGCCTGATGGTTAGAGAGGCGTTTAAAGGGGTTTACGAGGTTGAGGATGAGGAGGGCACCCGCCTCGCAACGTTGAGCATCGCGCCTGGAACCCTGGTCTACGGTGAGAAAACTATTAGAGTCGATGATTCCGAATACAGGGTTTGGAACCCGTATAGGAGTAAGATAGCTGCGGCCCTGCTTAAGGGTCTGCGCAGCTTCTTCATGGCGCCGGGGTGGAGGATCCTATATCTTGGAGCAGCCTCCGGAACCACTGTCAGCCATGTTTCAGACATAGTTGGGCCGGAGGGGGTTGTCTACGCGGTTGAAGTCGCCCACAGGCCTTTCAGAGAGTTTCTCGAGAAGGTTTCCGGCAAGAGGAGTAACGTGGTGCCCATTCTCGCCGACGCTAGGAAGTTTTTCGAGTATGCCTGGATTCTTGAGCAGGTTGACACTGTTTACTGCGACGTTGCTCAGCCCGACGAGGTTGACATAGCGGTTGGGAACGCGGACATGTTTCTCAGGGAGAAAGGATTTCTTGTGATCGCGCTGAAAGCCAGCAGCGTCGACTCAACGAAGAAGCCGAGCGAGATATACAGGGCTGAGGAAGCTAGGCTGGAGGCTACTGGCAGGTACGTGATAAAGGAGACTGTCGACCTAGAGCCCTTCGCAATGATGCATGAGCTGATCGTCTCCAGACGGGTCTAGAGGAACCTGCTTAGACTATCCTGGTTTAAGCGTGCCCTTATCCTTTCAACTGTGCTCCAGCTACGCCTAAGTATGCTTGCCCTAGAACCCGATCGGAGGAGCTGCTCGACAACCCTTGCTGTACTAGGGTCGCTCGAGTACCCTGAGCATTCCGTGAGCCCGGCTTTCTTCAAAAGACTTTTAACAGCCCTGTCCCTCTCCACCTTGGCAATTATGCTTGCAGCACCCACCATCGGGTTGGACTCATCAAGATAATTCCTCACAACCAGAATACCTTTGAAACCCGGTGCATGTCGCAGAATCATCATTCTGAACCTTTCACAATCCCTATCCACGGAGTCCACGTAGAAGACTCCCCGGTGATGCTTACTCAGGATGCTTCCTACAAGCATTGCCTCAATCTCGTTAAGGCTTACGCCTTTCCCCCTAAGCCTGTCTATACGGCTGGCACTGATCCTCCTAGTTTCAACAACCCGGGCTATCCTTCTTATGCTCAGGGCAATCCGTACCCTGCTTCGCGGGGTAAGCCTCTTCGAATCTCTAACGCCTGCTTCAACAAGATTAGGAACAGCCCTCTCCTCCACTCCTACTGCAGCCATGACTAAAGGACCTATCACGCACCCCCTCCCAGCCTCATCGACGCCAAATGTCAAGACCATTTTCCCTTCAGTACGATTTCGCGAAGTAGACGACCTTTGAAGCGGGCCTGCCGCATCTCACGCATTCTGAGAATACCGGCTCCTCCTCAAACGGGATTAGCCTTATCGAGGCTCCCGTCTCACTCTTAACAGCATCATCACATTCTTTCGAGCCGCACCAGCATGCTTTAACCATCATTCCTTTGGAAACCATTTCCGAAAGCTCGCTCATCGTCTCAGCTCTGCCTGTTTTCTCCATCATCATCCTCCTAGCCTTCTCATACATGTTTCTCTGAATATCTTCAAGAAGCCTCTCAGTCTCCTCCTCAAGATCTTCGTCACGTATCCGCATCCGCCTCAGCTCATCCCTTCTGAAGACTGTAAGCATGTTCTCCCTAACATCCTTAGGTCCTACCTCTATCCGCAGGGGGACTCCCTTAAGCTCCCAATCGTTATACTTCCAGCCGGGCGTATAGTCCTCCCTGAGGTCAGCTTGGGCTGAGAACCCTTTTCTCGAAAGCCTCTCCTCAAGCCCCCTGCACTTCGAGACGATGAGCCTCTTCTCCTCATCACTGTAAAATATTGGGATTATGACGATCTGCACGGGCGCTACCCTCGGTGGGAGCATAAGCCCCCTGTCGTCCCCATGCACCATCACAACTGCACCTATGAGCCTTGTGGAAACACCCCAGGAGGTTTGCCAAACATAGTTGCTTAAACCGTTCTTGTCGAGAAAAACTATTTCAAAAGCCTTCGAAAAGTTCTGCCCCAGGAAGTGGGAGGTACCTGCTTGAAGAGCCCTACCGTCTGGCATAAGGGCTTCAAGCGTGAAAGTGGCTTCCGCGCCGGCGAACTTCTCCCACTCCGTTTTAACACCGTCTAAGACGGGTATTGCTAGAGAGCCTTCTACAAACCTCTTGTATAGCTGCAGTATTTCAAGAGCCTGCTGCAACGCTTCCTCCCTCGTGGCGTGCGCCGTGTGACCCTCCTGCCAGAGAAACTCCGTGTTTCTGAGGAAGGGCTTAGTAGACTTTATCTCCCACCTGACGATGTTGCACCACTGGTTCAGCTTCAGGGGGAGATCCCTCCAGCTCCTAACCCATTTTGCATACATCTCGTACATTATCGTCTCTGACGTTGGCCTTATGGCCAGCCTCTCGGAGAGAGGCTCCTCCCCCCCTTGAGTGACCCAGGCGGCTTCGACAGTGAACCCTTTGAAGTGTTCAGCCTCCTTCTTGAGAAGCCTCTCCGGGATTAAAAGCGGGAAGTACACGTTCTTCACACCGGCCTTCTTGAACTCGGAGTCGAGTATGCTCACCATCCTCTCCCACATGGCGTAGGCGAGCTCTCTGAAGACTATGCAGCCGTGGATGGGCGCGTAGTCCGCAAGGCCCGACTTCGTCACAACCTGGCTGTACCACTCCGCGAAATCCTCGTTTTTCCCAACGGTTAAGCCTATTTCCTCCTTCTCAACAGTCAAGCCCGTAGGGTTCAGCCAAAGGGCTTTTTAAAACATTGTGGCTTGAAAAAGCTAAATATTAGGCTTGTACAGTTGTAAAATGGAAATATGGGTAAGAAAAGGAAGTCCAGAGGCAGGTCAAAGGGTGGAAAGGGAAGGGCCGAGTACGTCAGTTGTACGAACTGCGGAAGCAGGATCCCTGTAGACAAGGCTATAAAGGCTACGAAAAGAGTCTCCTACGTTGACCCGGTTCTTGCCAGGGAGCTTAAGAAATCCGGCACATTTCTACCCAGGGTCAGCGTGACAAGATACTACTGCGTCTCCTGCGCCGTCCACGCGGGAGTAGTTAAAGTAAGGTCCAGGGAGGAGAGGCTGGAGGGAGACTAATGGCTTACGAGAGGCTTGTGGAGAAGCTCACCAAGGAGAACCTCTGGCTATACATATTGACAATGCTCAGAGAGAAGCCGATGTATGGTTACGAGATAGCTGGGAGGCTTAAGACGGATTTCAACATACCTATAGCGACGATAACAGCCTATGTCGTACTCTACAAGATGGAGAGGGAGGGCCTCGTGGAGAGGATGGAGCATACTGAGGTTAGCGGTGTAAGGGTTAACGTGAGGAAAGTATACTACAGGCAGACGGATAAAGGCAGGGAGACGCTTGAGAAAGGGATAGAGTACCTTAGGAGCAGGCTCCGACTCTTGGAGGGGGCGGGTCAGGGTGGTTCTGGGGAGCCTGAGAAGAAAGAGTGAAAGGTTCTTCTCCAGGATTGGGAGGCTCCTCTCCCCAGTAATAACCCCTATGGGGCTAACCATACTTGGATTACTATTCTCCGTGGTTGCAACCCTGCTCTACTCCTATAGGCATCTCTTCTGGGCTGGCGTCGCAATACTCTTCTCAGGCCTCTTCGATGTTCTGGACGGTGTTGTCGCGAGGATAAGCAACAGGGCGAGCGGGTTCGGCGGGACGCTGGACGCGCTGGTCGACAGGTATACGGAGTTCTTCTACGTGCTTGGCCCAGCCCTCGGCGGATATGTTGACTGGCCCCTGGCTTTCGTAACAATGTTCAGCATAATAGCGTCGAGCTACGTTAGGGCTAGGGCTGAGAGCGTCGGCGGCATGAAGGATGCTTCAGTCGGCGTGCTCGAAAGGGTTGAGAAGATACTCATAATATCGGCAGCAACCTTCCTTAACCCTCTAATAGACGGGATAATATGGTTCTCCATGATACTGATGATAATCCTTGGCCAGATAACAGTGCTCCAGAGGCTCTACGCAACCTGGAAGTTCTGGAGCGCTAAGAAGACTGTTCAGGCAGTCGTTTGAAAGCCTTAATGTTTTTATAAGCAGCCGGCTAAGACTAGTGGGGCTTGGGCAGGATCGACAAGGGTGTTAAGTGCAGCGTAGCCGGATGCCAGGCTGAAGCAGTCAGGTCGGTTGCTTTCCAAAGGGCTAGTGAAGCAGGGCTCAGGCTTAGCGGGGAGGCGCGAAAAGCGTACCTCTGTGAGGCGCATTATAAGGAGTTTAAGAAGGCTAGGAGAAGCGTCGACAGGATTGAGAGAATGAGGTGGGGTCCTTGAGAATACTCCTCATCCACTGCAAGGAGTTCGAGTACATTGCTAGAGATAAGGCTGTTGAGGATGCTGAAGAGCTCGACGAATCTAATGGGGCAGGGAAGTTTGAAAACGTTCTGGTCTCCTTCACGACGGTTGAGCGGGACGATGTAAAGGATCCGGAGGGAGTTGCAGAACAGGCTAGCAGGGAGATAATGGACGTGCTTCATAAGGTGAAGGCTGAACGCATACTCCTATACCCTTACGCCCACCTGTCAAGCGAGCTGGCTGGAGCGGGAGATGCGACAAGCATCCTCAGGAAAACCCATGGCAAGCTTCTGGAGAAAGGAGTTGAAGCACACAGAGCAGCTTTCGGCTGGTATAAATCCTTCACCCTCGTGAACCTCGGCCACGCGCTCGCAGAGCTTTCGAGAAGCATTAAACCCGGAATGGTTGAGAAGCCTGTTGAGAAGAAGGATAAGTTCCACAGGTTCATCGTGATGGATGAGAACGGTGTGGAGTACGAGGTCAGCAGGGACGATTGGAGGAGCTGCGAAGCCTTCACCAAGCCAGGTGGGAGGATGATGATGCTTAAACGCTTCGTGGAGAACGAGCTTGAGGAGAGGGGGGGAGAGGGAGTTGAGCCGAGCCACATAGTTAACATGAGGAAACTCGAGCTCGTCGACTATTGTCCGGAGAGCGACGCTGGAAACATGAAGTGGTATCCAAACGGTATGCTTTTGAAGGATCTTATTACGGATTATGCTTTCAAGAATATTGCTTTGCCCTGGGGGGCGATGAAGATGCAGAACCCGTTGCTTTACAGGACTGATGTTGAGGCGATTAGGCAGCTGCAGGGCGAGTTCCACGAGAGGGATTACAGGGTTGAGGATGGGCTGGTTTTAAGGTTTGCAAGCGACCCTGGAGCCTTCCCTTTCATTCAGAAGACCGTGTTCACATATAGGAACATGCCCGTCAAGGTGTATGAGGAGGCTATCTGCTTCAGGAGGGAGCAGAAGGGCGAGCTAACCGGGCTTATGAGGGTTAGGAACTTCTGGATGACGGATATGCATGCTTTCTGCAGGGATGAGGAGCAGGCTGCTGAGGAGTATTTGAAGCTGAGCGTTCTCTTCGGCGGGCTTATGGATAATGTTATAGCCGGCGGCAACTGGGTCCTAGGCTTCGAGGTTGTTGAAGAATATTACGAGAAGTACAGGTGGCTTTTCAAAAGGATCGTCGCCTCACTGAGGGTTCCAGCGTTCTTCAAGCTTATGAGGGAGATGACTCACTACTATGCTTTCAAAAACGAGTTTCAAGCAATATTTCCGAACGGGGAGAACCTTCAGATTTCAACCGTTCAGTGGGACGTGAAGAACGGGGAGAGGTTCAACATTTGCTATTATGATGCTGACGGGGTTAAGAAGCCTGTGGGGGTGATTATTCATGCTTCATCATTCGGAAGCGTTGAGAGAGCTGTTGCGGCTATGCTTGAGAACGCCGCCGGCAGGGTTTCAGAAGGAAAGCCCCCGATGCTTCCAGTCTGGCTCTCCCCTGAGCAGGTTAGGATAATACCTGTTGACGCTGAGAAACACCTTGGGCAGAGCATCAGGATTGCGGAGAGGCTTGAGAAGGAGGGAGCTAGGGTCGGTGTTGACGACAGGAACCTGACTGTTTCGAAAAGGGTTGCTGAGGCCAAGACCCATTGGATACCTTTCATAATAGTCTACGGGGAGAGGGAGGAGCAGAGTGGAACCCTGAGGATCGTGGTAAGGGAGGAGTCTACTCTCGAGAAGGACCGTGTTGAGGAGATGAGCCTAGAGGAGTTTGCAGCATACTTCAGGAGGAAGGTTGAGGGGATGCCCACTAGGCCCCTTTATGTCCCTAGGGAGCTGAGCAGGAGAATCGTCTTCGTGCCCATGCGGAGCCCTTAGAAAACGCTGAGCAGGACGCTTGCAACCATGCTCATAAGGAAGAGCAGCAGGAGAATTATTGCGACGACCTTCCTGTTCATTAAACAGTCGCCCCCGTGAAATACTTGTGGACCCTCAGAAGCTGTATCGTCAAGCCTACAACTATGATTAGCCCCACAAGGCCCGCGGCGAAGTTTTCGAAAATCGGCGTTCCCGTTGGCGAGGAGCCTGTAGGGCCAGAGGTGGCATACACGATCTGCATTATTGAGACAGGAATCTCGACGAGCACCAGCGCCAGTATTATGTAGAACAATGGGCGTATGACCATCAGAAGGCCTACTGCAGAGAGTATTGAAAGCAATCCTATGAGCGTGTTGAAGACCATGGGTGTGACAATCGAGATCAAAGGTGGAAGCTGAGGCTGGATGAAGCCTAGGGACGACATCGCTGCTACGCCGAAGTTCCATGCTGCCCATATTATGAGCATGAGCGCAGTCATCGGCACGCCTTCAAGCTGGTAGCCCTCGAAGCTGAAGAACTCCCTCCTTGAGTATGTTTGCTTAACGCCCTGCTGCCTCATCCTGAGCCTCATCCTCGCAACCTCAAGGTTGAACCCGCAGTTCGGGCAGAACTTCAAGTCCTCCCTAACCGGGGTGTTGCAGTTCGGGCACTTCTTTAAAACAACCGTCCTCTTCGGCGGGGCTGTCTTAACCGCACTAGGCTTCCGTGAAACAGGCTTCTCAGGCTTTTTCAAAGGAGGTTTAGCGGGAGCATACTCCCCGAAGAAGTCTGGTTTAATCTCCTCAGCCTCTTCAACACCCTCCGCTGGACTAGGCTTTGGGAGAGGTAGGCCGCATAGGCTGCAGAAATCGTCGTCTAAGCCGACTGCTGCACCGCACCTCGGGCAGGTTCTGCCTTGACTCAAGACGATAGCTTCTGCACCGTCCTGTTAAAAAACGTTTCTAAACTATTAATCAACCGTAAAAAAAGCATGGATGAGCCTCTCGAGAAGAAGGGGAAAAAGAAAAAGGGGAAAAAAGAAGAGGGTGGAGTGTTTACTTTGGTCCTGCGGGTGCTCCGAAGAGCTGCGGAAGCTTCTTACGCCTGTAGATGTGGTACTCGTGTATCACGATGGCGAGCACTAGCACGATGACGATGATCATCACTATGAACAGCAGGAACTGCGCCATGCTCATCCCTACGCCCAGGAACTCTATGAACACGTCTAGGTTAACGGTCTTAAGGGTGTCAGTCGTCAGGGACACTGAGTCCGATTTCGCAAACTGGCCGTATGACACGTCTATGTTGTAGCTTGCGTCTGGAAGCTCTATCTCAGCCTTGCCGTCCTTGTCAGTTAGCCTCGTAACCTCGACAGCGCCCTTCGTCACCTTCACCGTAGCGCCCTCTAGGGCCTGTCCCTGCGCACCGATCACCCTGACGGTTAACACGTGCAGGTTGGTCGGGTTCAGAGTCATGACTCCTGGCGCGGACACTACGAGCGAGGGCAAGTTGAGAGCAGTGTCGAGCCATGAGGCTGCCACGCTGTATGTTCCAGGCGGTATCTGAGGCACCATAACCTCTCCGGTTGCGGATGTTGCTCCAACATCGACACCGGCAACCTTCACTGGAACACCTACTAGGGGTGCTCCCCTAGGCGTTAGGAGCCTCAGGGTGATGTCGTAAATGGGTAGTGATATTGAGGTTTCAGTCTCGGTGATTGAGGCGGTTCCAGTCGCCTTCGTCCCATACTTGCTTGTCCACTCAACCTGTACTGAGTAGCTTGTTCCAGGCCTCAGAGGAACCTTCCCAAGCGTCGCAGTGTTCGTCTCAACGCTGATCGCCTTAGCAAGCTCGCTCTCCCAGCCGTAAATCGGGTGTTTAGCCTTCACACTCACACCGGTCAATGGTCTGCCAGCTGAGTCCGTGAAGCTCATTCTGAGGTCGCTCACGTATGCTCTGAATATTTTCGCCTGGCTTGGATCATACTCAGACACTGGAGCAATCGCCTCAGGATGTATGCCTAGGTATATGTACTGGTGTGGATCCTCATCAGTATAGCTGTCGAATACTACTGAAGAGAATACTGGTCCCTGGACTTCGCTGCACCCAGCAGGCTTATAGTACACCACAACGTAGTATTTCCCGTAGAACCTCATGCACTCATACTCATCTAACTGAATCGGAGGATAGCCGTCATCAATGGGAGTGGGCCACCATTCTCCGCACTGTATGTACTCGTCTCCAATAGGCTGCGGCGGCCACTCGTACCCGTATGGTTCTGGCTCCATAGCCCAGTATTTGTTAACAGCTATTCCGGTCAGCATATTGTCCTCGTCGACCCAGTACCATCCTCTGAGAAGGTTGAACCCTATGTCAACCCTGTCGCCCGGCTCGATTCTTAACGGTGGCACAGCGTTTTCAGCGCCGACTACAAGCGTCCCAGCATGGCCATACTCGTCGGTTATTGCTGCAGTAACGTTTGACCTCTTGTAAGCGTCCATAACGTACACCCATGCTTTCTCCAACGGTCTACCGTCCTCAGTAAGTATTGTTACCTTCAGCCTCGCAGGCCAGTCTAAGTAGACTATCTGAGACCTCCAGTCTACGTCTTCGCCTTCCAGCTTCTCAACTAGGAACTGCGGGTCGTTCAGCTTAAGCAGAGTATTCGTCATTCCCCTGGTCAGGTTCTCAGTCTTAACTGTGAAGTCGTAGATGCCCCAGAGCATATTGCTCGGCGTAGACCTCAGGTAGAGTATGTAGTAGTCCTTCGGGTCCGCGTTCGGCTTCGTCGGAGTCCAGTCGGTCATCATCACCGCTCCGTCAGCATCCCTCGTTATCGTCACCTTCTGGTTTGGCAGCCCTTCTTTAACCAGGTTCCTCACGACGACGCCTATGTCGTTGACTATCAGCCTCTCGTCAACCTTAGCGTAGCAGTTTGCAGCAGGCTGGGGCGGAGAATACGTTTTGCCATCCTCAAGGTCGGGAGCCCTATGCTGGTATGCTCCTCCGGAGAGCATTCCCACTCCAGCCCACCATTCGCCAACATACTCGGCGCGGTAGGTTGTGTTGAGCGAGACTCCGTCAAGGTATACTTTAGTCCCGTCGATGTAAGTCATCTCAACCCTAGTTTCCTCCCAGGTGTCTGTAGCAGTGTTGACAAGGCCGGTGGCGTTCATAGCGTGTATCCAGTGATCGGAGTCAGGGATCATCCACCTGCCGTATGTTGAGGCTTCAAGCACTCCCACGAGCTTCGGAGTGTCTCCAGGTATAAGGCCGGCCGTCATTCCCGGCACGGTTGTGAAGTTCGCGTAGACGGGTGTTCCGAAGAGTGCTCCAACTCTTCCAGTAGCGCCAGCAGTCAACAGGTTTATCGACAGTGGCCCAAGGGCCTTGTTCCACGGGTTCCTAGGCCCGCAATAGTATGGATACAGGTTGGGGAAGTTCACATACGCATCATCCAATGTCCATGTGTATATCTTCGGGGTTACGCTGTAGTTCCAGACCGGTATTAGGAACCTTGCCTTCCCGTTCGAGTCTGTCAGCGCGGACTCTACGACAACCATGCTGCTGAAGTATGGTGGAACAGGCTGGTAAGGTATGTTCTCCAAGTATGTTATCACGACCTGCGCCGGTCCCCAGAGCCTCTTGACGACGCTCATGTTGAAGCCTTTCGCAAGCTTGCTCGCGTTCAGAAGCGAGAACTCTATGGGCGCGGTCTCGTATGTCAAGTGTTTCGTAGGCCAGTAGGTGACGTTAAGCCCAGCCCAGAACACTTCCACCTTAATGTTCGCTATTCCGAATATTTGTCTTCCTTCTCCTGGAAGCGGGTCGTTAGTAACCCTGAACACGTACGGGTAGACTGAGGTTACCAGATCGTTCTCCTTGCCCGCGTACGGGTTGCTGAACACCCTTGACTCGTTGTAGACCAGCACACCCTTGTAGTAGACCATCAGCCTGTATTTCGGAGAGCTCTCCTCGATTGGGCCTGATCCTGGACTGTAGCCTATGAGGTACCTGCTCTGCTCAGGGTAGTATTTAGCTACCCATCCGGTGGTCGGGTTCCAAAGGTCGTCGTCAGTCACTCCAGTCGGGGTTGCGTTAACCGAGTGGAGAGTAACCTTGCCGTTTTCCGTTGAGTTCTTCCTGACAAGGTAGGCGTTGTAGGGTGCAGCCATCACTCCGCCCGGTGTCCCTATCGTCACGAGGCCAGACGGGTCTATCTGCTGCATGTAGTACAGCCTGTTACCCTGGTCCCAGGGCTCCGCGAGTATCAGCGCGGAGTTCATCGTCTCGTCGAAGTCTAGGAGTGCTCCGCAAGCCGTCTTGAGGACTATCGTCGGGTTGTACACGTAGGTGTCCACGCGGTACGGGCTGCTCTGGCCGTAGCACCGGTCGAGGTAGAGCGGCTCGTTCCACGGGTCCCCGCTCCAGTAGAGCGTGGCGCCAGCGTCGACAGCCCTGAAGCCCGCTGCCAATGCCTCAGCCTCGTCCTCCGGAACAGTGACGAGTATCCAGTAGTTCTTCTCAGGCAAGTACTCCCAGTGCGGGTGCTCGTAAGCGTAGTTTCTCTGAGTGTCGGTGTGGTAGTATATCACTGGGAACCCGTACTCGTCGACCCCGGTGTCGTATATCTCCCAGCCCGGTGGGAGGACATGCTGGTACGCGATGTTGCTCGGGTCAGTTATCTGGTCCAGCATCCTCTTCGTTATACCCAGCCCGGGCGCGATGCCGAAGTCGCTTTCAGAGTACAGGGTCACGTCAACGTTCACCAGCCTGAACGGGTCCTGGCTCCAAGTATCGATGGTGAGGTTCCAGAGCTTGAAGTAGAGCTGGATGTTCCTCATGTTCCCGGTCAGCTTTATCGGCTCGGTGAGCTCTACGGTTGTACCGTTGTCGAGAAGGTAGAGAATCTTGTATGGTCTCAGGAGGCTCATGTGCCAGACTATCGCGAAGTTGCTGTAGTTTCCTGTCGGAGCCTTAACGATGTCAACCTTGCCGCTGGTAACACTCTTGGGGCCTATCAGCCCAAGGTCAGGGTTCGGGTGTGAGAAGAAGAACGGCACCCCTGTCGGCGCGTCCATCTTCAACCCGCAGGACTCAAAGATAGTGTGGAAGCCAAGCTCATAGATCTTAAGGGTGAAGTTATAGTGGCACTCAGTGTAGCCAGGCCCTTCTCCACTCGGCAGATAGCTTTCGCAGCACGGAAGCTTGAGGCTCATGCCCTCAGCATACGTGTCTAGGACTTTAACGCCCTCGTACCATGCTTCGAAGTCAACCCAGCCTACCTCCCTCGTCGGAAGCCAGCCGTTACCGTCTCCGTAGTAGAAGCCGCCGGTGAGCCACGACATGTAGTTGTAGAACGTTTGGAAGTTGCCATAGTAGTCTGCGAAAACCCACGGGTCCATCTGGAGGAACGTGGCCTTGTTGGGGCCAGTGTACCACTCCATGTCTGGAAGCACTACGAAGCCGTTCTTCCCGTTCCACCAGACTGTTAACGGTTCAGCCTTCCTGAAGCCTATTACTGAGGGAAGATATATTTTAGCGGCGAAGTCCGCTGGCTGCTGCGGGAGCTCGGCTGCGCTCCAGAAGTTCACGTCAACCCAAGTCATGTTGCAAACAACCGGGAGGTATTTACCATACTCTAGGAACCACCACGCTTCATCTGGGTCGGGAATTATAACTCCCCACCAGAGTTCGTCGTAACCCTGGTCATACTGCATCTCGTCGAGTAAACCGTCTTCCACGTAGTATCCTACTTTACGCTCTGAAACGTTAACGAGGCTGTAGTACCATTCTACTCCAAGGGTTAGAGTAGTGTTTGGAAACGGAGGAGCTGGAAGAGGATATCTGAGCAAGTATTGGCCTGGACCAACCCTTGTGGCTGCAAGCATAAACTGGTTCTTGTCAGCGTTGTCGAAAGCATAGACCTCAGCCTTCATCGTGAACCACGGGTTCTCATTGCAGTCGAGGAGAGCTATCTGCGTCCACTTGACTAGCGCGGAAACATAGTGCGTCGTGTTCACCCTTAGGCTGCCGGGACCCCAGTAGCCTCCACCATAGTAGTTTGCGTAGCTTCCTACAGCCGGCGTAGGAGCGGGAATAAGGTAGGCAGGGTCCCACGCGTCAACCGGCGGCTCGGGAGCAGTAAGCACGTAGTATTTGCAGACGGCTATGGGTGTTCCAGTCTTATACCTCCATATGAATGTCATGTTGTTAACTAGGGAGGACCTGTAGGTTAAGTCGGACGCGGTAGTGCTGTTTATCAACGGTACTCTCAGTATGACCCACCCCACGTGGTAGTTAGCATGGTACACGTAGTACGGGTCCACGACGAACTCGCTTCCCATGGTGCCGTTAGTAACCCATTTCCCGTAGAGCACGTTCCTCCAGGCGTCGACGGGCTTATTCTGAATGTAGGTTTTGCCATCGTAGTCCGAGTGGTACCTGACCTCCAGCGTTGCCCCGGTCATCGGGAAGCCAAGCTCATCCATGGGCTGCATCGCAACATAGTACAGCCAGACTTTGAAGCCAGCGTAGTCCGGGGTTATGAAGTCTGGGACAATGCCTGTTACCCAAGGCTTGTCTGGGTGTGTCCCACCGTTCATAAGTGTGTCATGAATCAGGTCGTAAAGCCCAACGGCCAGCGCGGGCGGGTCTGCCTTACCTATTCTAAGGATTGTAGCGTTGAAAATCGTTATTGGCGTTATCGTGGTGCCTATCTTAAGCTTCACCACCAGCGTGTAGTTGAACTCGTTTGTGGACAAGTATGCCCTGTCCCAAGCGTCCCCCGGCAGCTCGGGTATCGTGATCCACCCGTTAGCGTCAGCCTCACCCCATTTCAGCAGAGGCCAGTTTTCAAAGGTCCAGGGCGTGTCTGTAGGCCAGCCTAGGGGTACGCTGCTGTTGTAAAGGTATGCTACTGCACTGAATTTCCCTGTTACAGGGTCATATTTCGCTGCTTCGCTTCCCCATAGTCCCCAGTTGTCCACTATCTTGAACTTCCATTCTCCAGGCGGGTACGCCTGCTGAGCCGTTGCGGCTAGGGGCGCAACCACCAGGATTAACACTAGTATTGTCGCGATCGAGAATGTTTTCTTTAAACCTAGGTGATTCAAATCCGTTTCACCTTCGGTTTAGCCCGATTAGGCTTGTTTAAAAGGGTTTCTTGTTCCAGCGCAGCGTAACGCTGCTTAGAAAGTTCTAGTGGAGTAGAACACGGTTTTCAGGCCGTTTTAACCCGTTAACTCAACCTCGGCTTCGCCTGGAGCCTTCCCCTCGACGGGAGCCGTAGCCCGGCGAATGAGCCTCAGCCGCATTCATCATCATGCGCCGGTTCAAGGGAAAGCTGGCTGCAAGCACTATGAAAAACTCTTTTGGAAAGCTTGAAGAAACTCTTCCTGTTCAATACTTCGACAATCAGCATACGAGCCTTAAGGCTTGTTCAATGCTTAAGATTTTACCCTGGGGAGGCAATTAGAAGGCTTAATCATCCATCTTTCTCCTAACGGTCAGTCCAACCATGCTTCCATTAAAGCCCAGCTCCTCTGAAGGCTGGTGGATCAGCCGGGTTTTGTCAAACCAGACGGAAACTCGCTGGCGTTGATTCGCCGGGGACTGAGCAAGCCTTTTCCACCATGTCTATTTTCAAGCCTGGATAACACTCGTCAAAAAGACATTTAAACGCTCTCCCAGTAGGCTTGAGCATGCTCATAAGAAGGAGGGAGGATGAGAATCTGCCCCCGCCCCCGGTTGAGGCGGCTGAGGAGGAGCATGCTCAAGAATACTCTCTGAGAACCCCGACCGGGATAGATGGCTTAGACAGGATAATAGACGGGGGCCTGCTCAGGGGTAAAACATACCTGGTTGCAGGGGAAACCGGGACGGGTAAGACTATTTTCAGCCTCAGGTTCATACTGAAGGGCCTGGAGATAGGGGAGCCCTGCATCTATGTTCCTTTCGACGAGACTGTTGAGGGCACTGTTGAGGGGGCTTTAACGCTCGGCTGGGACCTTGAGACCCCGATGAGGAGGAACATGCTTAGGATACTGGACGCTAGGCCTTTCTTCGCCGAGGTGACTAGGGAGAAGTTCATGGCTGAGGTTGTGAGGGAGATCGTTAAGGAGCTTAAGAAGCATGTCACAGAAATAGGGGCTAAGAGGCTCGTCATAGATCCTGTAGCACCTCTCGTAGGCGAGGTTGTCGACGTTTCATGGACGAGGGACTTCATAAGGGGCTTCGTCACCGCTGTCGAAAAGTTCCTCGGCTGCACCACCATTATAACAAGCGAGGTTCCCACTGGCAGCGGTCTCCTCAGCAGGTTCGGCGTTGAAGAATTCCTCTCCTCAGGAATAATAAAGCTGTCAATAACCCCGATTGAAAACAGGAATCTTAGGACACTCATGGTTAGGAAGCTCAGGTGGACCAGGGTTGACCTAACACCTTACGTCTATGAGATTAAGCCTTTGGAGGGGATCGTTATTCTGGATCCTCTCCACGAGTATGTGAAGAAGCTTAAAGAGTAGCGCACGCTTCATGCAGTGGTTTTCACGAAGGCAGAATATTCCTCGGGCCTTAAAGCCTGCAGCCCCAGGTCCTCGAAATCGATGAAGGCAATGTTCCGCTTAGAAAACCCTTTTTCCATCGGATTTTTAGCAAACGGTTTCTTCTAAATCTGTTTCCTTAAGGATATTTGTAACGCATAGGCTAAACCATGAATTGTTGGATAGCAGCTCCCAAATACAGCATTAGGAATGAGGTGAGCATCGCCGCCTGGGGGCTAGCCTTGAACCAGCATACTGTTGCGGCTGAAAGAAGGAGCGCGCTTAACCCTCCTGAAACGATTTGAATAAGGCCGGCAACCTGGCCCGACGGCTGTAGGATTATTACGAGCATGCTGTAGGCCAGCTGCGGCAGGAAGCAGAACGGTAAGGCGGTGAGGAAGCCTGTTTCAACGCTCCTCCTCTGGAAAACCAGCCTTGGGACGAGGTATGCTAGCAGCAGGCTTAGGGCGACGCTGCCGAGGGTTGAGGAGAAGCTTACGTCCGCAACGGGAATAAGGAGGGCCAGCCCAATCTTAGCGTAGAGGCTTGAGGCTGAGAGGCTGAGTATTATGAGCGCCGCCATTGGTGTCGCTGCCCAGTCAGGCATGCCTGTGAAAAACCATACTGGGACCAGAGTCTCGAAGACTTTAGGCATTTCTCCCCCGGTTGGGGGAGGCAGGAGGCCCGCCTTTAAAGCGGAGTATACGCGTTGACCCTGCTCGCTTAAAGCATACTTCTTATCGCTAGTCTGCTGGACAAGCTCCCCCAGGGCGAGAAGATTATGGTAGAGGCTGCCGGTGCTTAACCCCAGCTCCCTCTTAAGCTCCTTAATGCTCATCGACCCGGATTCCCCTAGCTTAATCAGCAGGGCTCTCCTCTTACCGTATGAGAGAGCCAGTATAACCTTCTCCAGGCCGTCCTCCTCCACAGGCTTTTAAAACGCTTAGGCGGAATATAAAAACATCATGCTTACGCATTCCACGCATGTGTTAACTGCGCGCCGGGCAGGATCTTCATAAGCGTTCTTTGAGACGCTGCCCCGCCTTGCTAACCCTGCTTCGAATGGTCATTGGGGGTTTTCTGCCCCTGGTTGAGCTCAGTGTTCAGCAGGCCTGTAGGAGCCGAGCAGCCTAAGCTCCACAGTCCTATGCTTAAGCTTCCCAAGGGCCCTGCAAACCCTCCTGTCCCAGGAGGCTCCTTCAAACTCTACGAGAAACATGTATTCCCACGGCTTTCCTTTAACAGGCCTAGACTCTATCCTGGTCAGGTTTAAACCCTGCTTCGCGAACACTTCGAGAGCCCTGTAGAGTGAGCCGGGCTTGTGCTCAAGAACCATTATTAGCATTGTTCTAGCCGCCCCCTTGAACCTTGAAACAGCCTCCTTTGACAGGACTAGGAAGCGGGTGTAGTTCTCCTGCTCATCCTGAATGTTCCTAGCTAGGATTCTTAAGCCGTATTCTCTCGCAGCGGCTTCAGAGCATACTGCTGCACCACCCCTGGTTTTAGCAGCCATCGACGCTGCCACTGAGGTGCTTGAAACCTCCCTTATCCTCGCGTCCGGCAGAACCCTGTCTAGGAACCGTCTGGCCTGGGCTAGGGCGTGAGGGTTTGAGAAGACTTTTTTAACGTCTTCAAGCCTCCTCTCTCTGGACGAGAGGTGTAAGCCTATTTTCAAAACCTCCTCGCCGACGATCCTGAGGCTCGACGAGGCTAGGCAGTCGAGCGTCTCCGACACATGTCCCTCCAGACTGTTTTCAACAGGCACAACCCCGTAGTCAGCCTCATCCTCCTCCACGCTTCTGAACACGCTTCTTATCGTAGGGTAGGGTTGAAGACCATAGGGCTCACCTGAAAAGTATTTCTCAGCAGCCTCCATCGTGAAAGAGCCCCTTGGGCCAAGGTAGCCCACTTTGAAGGCTCCCTGGATCCTCCTGCTGTGGCTTACGATCAGGTCGAAAACCTTTTCAACCAGAGCAGGGTCCAACCCCTTCTCCGAAGCCTTCTTAAGAACATGCCCGTAAACCTCCTTCTCCCTCTTCTCGTCGACCATCGGGGCCCCAAGCCTCTTCTTCACGCAGCCAGCCTTTTTCGCAAGCCTGACCCTGTCAGACAACACGTCTACAAGCTTCTCGTCAACCATGTCTATCATTCTCCTCAATTCTTCAAGGCTCAATCCTTAACCACCTTTCCAACGAGGCCTGCCCTAGCGTAATGGTCCACCAGAACCATTGATGCGACAGCCTCAACCACCGGGACAGCCCTGGGCGCGATGCAGACGTCGAACCTCCCCCCGGAGAGATTCAGGTTGACGCTCCTCATCTCCTCAAGGTTGACCGTGCGCTGAACCCTCCCTATGGACGGGGTGGGCTTAACGGCTGCCCTGAAAACGATTACGCTGCCTGTTGAAACACCTCCGACAACCCCACCGTCGCTATTCCTAAGGAGCTCAACCCTCCCGTTCTTGACGGTAAGCTCGTCGTTGAACATGCTTCCCCTCATGGAGGAGGCTTCGAAACCCCTGCCGAACTCAACCCCCTTGACGCTGGGAATAGCCATCACTGCCCTCGCAAGCTCAACATCCAGCCCCTCCATAAGAGGGTCGCCGACGCCCGGGGGAACCCCGTAGACCCTGCACTCCACAACCCCGCCGACACTGTCGCCTTCACGGGAAGCCTCATCTATCTCCCTCATCATCATTCTCGAAGCATCCGCGTCGACGCACCTGACCGGGGAGTCGTAAACCCTTTTCAAATCCTCCTCGCTGGGCTCACCCACGTATGAGGCTCCACCTACCCTGGTTACGTGCGCATATATTCTGACCCCCCTTCTTTCAAGAACCTGGGCTGCGAGAGAGCCTGCGGCAACCCAGCTTGCGGTAAACCTGCCTGAAGAGAAGCCTCCCCCCCTGTAATCGTTGAACCCTCCGTATCTTATTCTGTAGGGATAGTCGACGTGGCTAGGCCTAGGGGTGCTTCTTATCTCCTCGTAGAAGCCGGGCTCAGCCTCCCTGTTCCATACGACGAGCAGCAGGGGGGCTCCTGTTGTGAAGCCTTTGAAAACCCCGGCGGGGATTTCGAAAGAATCTTCCTCAACCCTCGCCGTTGACCCGTAGCAGCTTCTCCTGCGGGAGAGGCTGACCCTAATCCTCTCCTCGTCAACCCTCAAGCCTGCTGGGAAGCCTTGAATAAGCGAGCCTACCAGCCTTCCGTGGCTCTCCCCGAAGAAGCTGAAAACAATAAGCCTCCCAAGAGTGTTTAAACCCATTTGAGTTCAACCCCCTCCTTCTCAAGCCAGCCGTAGAAACCAGGGTTAGACTTTGAAACTGAGCCAGCGTTAAGTATCGTCGTCTCCCCTTCTGCAACCATCCCAGCCGTAATAAGCATCATCTCGATCCTGTGGTCCCCGCCGGCGTCAACGGTTGAGCCCCTAAGCCTGCAAGGCCCCTCCACAATAATCTCCTCGCCGTTGAAGAAGGTTTTCACACCCAGCTTAGACAGGGCTCTGGTTATCAGGGTTGCCCTCATAGACTCCTTCACCTCAAGCCTCCCAACTCCCTTCAGAACAGTGGTTCCCTCCGCGGCTGCCGCAGCCAGCGTAAGAGCAGGAACCAGGTCCGGGTTGCCTGAGCAGTCCAGCACGCATGGCTTTAAGACCCCCGTGTTCTCAGCTATAAGCGTATTGCCCAGCCATTCTACGCTGAGCCCCATTCCCCGGAGGGTTTCAACAACCTCCCTGTCAGGCTGAGGCTCATCCAAAAGCCCCTGCACTTCAACCCTGAAGCCTGGGAACGCGGATGCAGCCATCGGTATTGCTGAAAGAGAATAGTCTCCTGGGACAGTGTGGCTGAAGGAAGCAGGCTCCCCGGGCTCAACCCTCAGGAAACCGTTTCCCATCGACGCTTCAACACCATGCATGCGGAGCATTCTCAGAGTCAGGTCGACGTAGGGCTTCGAGACAAGCATACTGTTTCTTAAGAAAACCGTGAAGCCTCGCCCAAGCCTAGCCCCAGCAATCAGGAAGCCTGAAACATGCTGGCTGGACTCGGAAGCATCCAGGAAAACCCTGTTCGAGTAGAAACCCTTGCTCCTAACGGTTAAAGGAGGCCTGCCTCCGTCTGAGACTGCTTCAACACCCAGAGACTCGAAAGCGCCCTCAAGCATTTTCACGGGCCTCCTCCTAAGGCTCTCATCCCCAGTGTAGGTCGCGCAGGAAGGCTTAGCCGCCACTATTGGGGCGAGCATCCTGAGGGTTGAGGCTGAGCCGCCGCAGTCAACCTCCACGCCTGGGCTCTGAAGCTCGCCGCCTTCGACAAGAGCGTCACCACCCCTCTCGGAGACCCGTATGCCCAGAAGGCGGAGCGCCCTCAGAGTAGCTTTAACATCGTCGCACATGGAGAGCCCCCTTATTCTCGAAACCCCTCTGGAGACAGCTGAGATCAAGAGGCTCCTGTGAGAATACGATTTGGAGGGGGGAGCAACATACCTGAGGCTCCCCACACGGATCCCCTTAACCTTCAGCACCCTACTCGACGCTCGCATTCTGATTGCACACGCCTGTTTCAATAACCCTGCCGAACCTGGCTAGGATCCTTGCGACTCTCCCGGCTTCCCGTGGCCTAACTACGGCAGCCACCGCCGGCCCCTTGCCCGATACCCCTGCGGCAACCGCCCCGTTCCTCAAAGCCTCTAGAGCGGGCTTCACACTGAGGCCGAGGGCTGTTGAAACAGCCAGCCCGTTAAGCGTCATAGCCAGCCACTCCTCCCCGTTTAAAGCCAGCCTGTGGGCGAGCCTCATCAAGGGTTCAACAGGATTGAAGAGACCCGTGTTAACCCTCCCGCTCAGCATCCCCCCTGGGGGGACGAGTATGACGACTCTGAGAGAATCATCAACGGGTCTTCTGGCGATAAGCCTCCTCTCAGCATTATCGGTTACTACAACCCCTCCGAGGAGGCATGCTGAAGCATCGTCGAACGCGCCGGTTACTGAAACCCCGGCCTGGATGCTTGCTTCAGCAGAGTACTTAGCCGCCTCCAGGAGGCCTGTTCCCCCTGAAACCTCCTTCAAGCAGGCGAGCGCAACCGCCGAGGAGACGGCGCTGCTCGACTTCAAGCCTTTCCTCGCGGGGATTTCGGAGTAAATGCTTACTTCACAACCCTTTCGCACACCATGATCCTTAAAGACTAGTTTGCAAACCTTCTCTGGAAGGCTGCCCGGCCTAAGCAGCCTACTCCCGGAGCGTATTTTGAAAACAGGCTCCCCGGTCAGCCTGCAGCTCGCCTCAACCCTTAGCCCAACCCCCAGGGCTGCGCCAAGGCCGTTTGCCATCGCGTTGACTATGCTCACCGCCCCATGGACCCTGGCCCTGCTCAACCCTTAAGCCTCCTTAAGGCCTCCTCCATCATATCCTCCACCGGCGGCTTGACGCCGAACCATTTCTCGAAGCTTTCAGCAGCCTGGTGGACAAGCATCTCCACACCGGGTATTGCCACAAGGCCTTTTTCAGAAGCCTCTTCCACAAGCCTAGTTGGGTGGGGAGTGTAAACCATGTCTAGGAGAAACTGGCTTCTCCTCAACAATCCTGTTGGGACAGGCGTCTCTGAGAAACTGCCCATTCCCACAGGGGTCGCGTTCACAACCACATCCGCCTCCCTAAACACTTCAGGAGCCTCGTTTAGCCCCCGGATGCTGACGCTGAAACCCTTCTCGGCGAAATGCTTCTTCAGCTCCAACGCTCTGGAGACACTCCTGTTTAAGACCACGACCCTGCAGCCCATTGAAAGCAAGGCTAGGACAGCCGCCCTAGCCCCTCCCCCGGCTCCGATCACGACTGCGACACCCCTGCCGTTGAACCCGGCTTTCCTAAGCGGTTTCTCAACCCCGGCGACATCCGTGTTGAACCCTTCAAGAGCCTCGCCGCATACCCTAACCGTGTTCACACACCCGGTGAGCTCAGCGGACCTGTCAAGCCTGTCCACTAGGCTCGCGACTGAAACCTTGTGGGGAATAGTGACGTTGAAGCCCTTCACGTTGCTGATTCTAGCCAGGGAGACGAACTGTTCCAGCATCCCCTTGGGAACCCTGAGCGCCAGGTAGACAGCGTCTAGGCCGAGCCTCCTAATCACCCTGTTGTGAATAGGCGGGCTGATAGAGTGGGAAACAGGGTCGCCTATCACGAAGAGAAGCATGGAGCTGGATGAGGGGAGCCACTCTACCATACGCCCATTCTCCTGTATATTGAAACCATTCTCCTAAGCTCAGTCTGTCCTGCTGCAAGCGGCTCGCCGTAGGACGCGTACGTCATGAATCCTCCGAGAAGCGGTGAGACAAGCCTGGTTGCTAAACCCTTCTCACCCATGCCGAAGCATACAACCCTGGCTCCCCTAACGTTTTTAAGGAAAATGAGTATCGTAGCCTCGTCAACAGGGTTCCTGACGGTCGTAACCACCTTGTAGACGTCAGCGTTCCTCCTCCTCATGACTGCGAGTGTTCTCTCCAGGTTTTTCAAGCCTGGTGTCCCCCTCCAATCGTGGTGTGAAAGAATTAGCCCTACGCCCCTCCTGGACGCGAGCCTCGAAACATCGCCCTCCACCCTTGACCCTTGCTCCACATCAACGTATTTGAACGGGGCCTCCAAGGCTTTTTCGAAGAGCCGGAGCCTTTCCCCCTCGCCTCCCCGGTATGCCCCCCCGTCCCAGACGGGCCTTATCGTGGCTACGCAGCCGATTCTGGATTTCTCGACTGTTTCAAGAATAAACGGGTAATCCTCTTCACGCGCATAATCCATCCTGAGCTCAACGAGGCTTGCGCCAAGCCCCTGCGAGACCCTGACTGCCCTTGAAACATTCTCCACCCTGTCCGCCTTAACCGAGACGCATATCCTAGGCTTCAAAACTCCAGCATCAGCTCCCCTTCCACAGGGGTGCCGAAGTGCCTCCCAGTCCTCCTCGGAGCGTACGCTACAACCCTGTCCCCAGGCTTAAGGTCCCTGATGCTCCTAGACCCCTCCGCGGTTACAAGCCTTATGGTCTCAGCATCCTGGAGGAACACTTTCCCCCTCAAACTGTTTAGACTCACCTCAACCATCTTTAGAGGCCTTTTCTCAACCTTCATCCTGCATACGGTTAGAGGCCTTGCCTCCCCAGACCTTGACACGGCTAGGACGCTCTCCCCAGACCTCAGGTCGCCCACGTAGGGCGTTAAACCCCCGATGCTGAGAACATACTGGGAAACTGCTCCAGCGTTAACCCTGAAAGGCCTCGGCTTCGTGAAGCCTGATTCAGCGACCTCCGCCTCAACCAGGACGAGCAGCGATGAGAAAGCCCCCACCAGCATGCCCTCCCCAGAACACATGGCGTCGCAAGCATCTATGCATGCTCTGAGGCCAACCGCAGCCTCCGAAACCTTCTCGACATTCGCCTCCCCCAGTCTTAGAACAGCCTCCAGAGGCTTCAGGGCTTCAGCAGCCATCGAGGCCTCCACCGGAGGCATGTTGAGAGCAACCGCGTCCACGCCAAGCTCGAGAGCCCTAAGGGCAAGCTTAGCCTCTTCAACAGTCGAAACCTCAGCAACCACCATCGCTCTACCCCTAAGCTTGGCGACAAGGTTCTCCCAAGGTATCACCTTCCAGTCGGATGTTTTAACCAGAATCCTTCTGAAACCCGTCTCCGCCGCGCGCAGCGCCTTCTCCTCGTCCCCCGAGCAGTTCACGTTGAGCTCTAGAACGGTTGAGCCAAGCTCCTCGCCGCTAAGAGAACCTAGGGAAGACCATTCAACCAGCCTAAGAACCTCCCCCCTACCCTCCACAGTCCTCCTGGTTCTCGACACAACCCTGTCTACTCCAGGAGCATCCTCCAGCCTCTCGGCGAAAGCCCAGACCTCCTTCAATGCTCTCCAGCAACCTCCGCAGCATAGTCTACAGAAGCAGACTCGTGGACGATCATCCTCAGGGCTTCAGCCATCCGCCTCGGATCCTCGTGCTGGAAGACGTTTCTGCCTATTGAGACGCCTGCGGCGCCTGCTGAAACAGCGTCGCTAACCATCTTGAGGAAGTCCCTCGTGGAAGGGGTTTTAGGGCCTCCGGCGACCACCACGGGCACGCGCGTCGAAGCCACAACCATCCTGAATGACTCCGTTGAACCCGTGTAGTTCGTCTTCACAACGTCCGCACCCAGTTCAACCCCTATCCTGGCAGCGTGGGCAACCTCCTTCGCAGAATGCTCCTCCTGTATCTTGGGGCCCCTCGGGTACATCATCGCAAGCAGAGGCAGGCCCAGTGCTCCGCATACTCTGGAGGATTCAGCGAGAAGAGCAAGCTGCTCATAATCGGTTTCAGAGCCCACGTTAACGTGTAGCGAGAACCCGTCTGCCCCAAGGGAGAGGGCTTCAAGCGGGGTTGCGCAACCAGTCTTCCTAAGCCTGTCTGGGCTCAGCTCAGTCCCAGCTGAGCCGTGAACTATCAAGCCTATTCCGGCGAAGTCTAGGCGCTTAGCCCACCCCTTGTGCACAACCACAGCGTCAACCCCGCCCTTAACCAGTTCCCCTACTAGCCTACTCATATCCTCCAGGCCTTTCACAGGCCCAACGGAAACACCGTGGTCGAGGGGAACCACCACTGTCCTTCCGTCGCTCCTGAATATTCTTCTAAGCCTCCTCCTCTTCCCCGGGTCCGGATGATCCAGCATGCTCAAAGATAATTCATCTCCCTCATCAGCTCCGCCACGAGCACGGCTCCTCCTGCAGCACCCCTCACAGTGTTGTGGGACAGCGCAGCATACTTAACTGTTAACGCTTCACACCTCCTGATCCTGCCGACGACGACGCCCATCCCACCCTTGTAATCCCTATCCAGCCTCGGCTGAGGCCTGTCCTCCTCCTCCCTAACCTGTATAACCGGGTCTGGTGCAGAGGGTAAGCCCATCTTCTGCGGCAGGGGTTTGAAGCTTCTCAAGGCTTCCTTAACCCCCTCAACATCAGCATCCTCCTCAAGCTCGGCGAAAATGTGGAGGAGATGCCCGTCTATGGTTGGAACCCTGTTCACGCTCCCCGAGACCGGTATGCTCAGGGGCTTCCCCGGCTCCCCAAGTATCTTGGAGGACTCTGACTGAAGCTTCTCCTCCTCCCCTCTTATGAACGGTATAACGTTGTCAACCACATCCAGAGACTGGACGCCGGGGTAGCCTGCCCCGCTTAAAGCCTGCAGCGAGACAACTACAACCCTCCTCAATCCGAACGCGTCCAGGATTGGTTTAAGGGAGATTACGGCAGGCATCGTGGTGCAGTTAGACTTCGTCACAATGAATCCTTTCCAACGCTTCTCCTCACGCTGCCTCTCGATGACACTCAGGTGGTGAGGGTTAACCTCAGGTATTATCATTGGAACAAGGGGGTCCATTCTGAAGGCGCTGGTAGTCGAGACTACTTTGAAGCCCTGCTCGGCGAGCCTCGGCTCAATGCTCAAAGCAACCTCGCTCGGTAGGCTTGAGAACACCAGTTCAACATCGTTCAGAACCTCTGGCCGCGTCTCCTGGATCACCATGTGCGAAACCTGTTCAGGAGGGTCTCCTCCCAGCAGCCAGTGAGCAGCCTCCCTGTACTTCTTGCCCACAGATCTTTCTGAGGCTGTTAAAACCTTGATCTCGAAGAAAGGATGGTTTGAGAGGAGTTTCACAAACCTTTGCCCAACCAAGCCGGTTGCCCCAAGGACTGCTACGCTAATCCTCCTCAAGCCTGAAAGCCTCCTCAAGCAGCTTGAAAGCCTTCTCAACATGCTCCTCCGGAATCAAAACTACGAAGTATGAGCCAAGCGTCAGGATCCCGTGGATGTTTATACCCTCCTTAGCCATGGGAGCGGAAATCCTGTATAGGACGCCCGGCGTCTCATGCAGGTCTGTTCCGCGAATCACTATTCCCCGCAGACTCGGCCTAACAGCCAGCCCCACAGCATCCTCCTCCAGCAGGAAGCCGTCATGCATCTTTTGAACAGTATCCTCGCAGAGGCTTCCTGAGAAGTATGCGAGAACCTCCCTGTTGTTGGAAACTATGCCGAGGAGCCTGGGCCCCTCCCCGTCGACGCTTCTCAAAACATCCATCGCCCTAGTAACAGCCTTAAGGCTTCTCCCCACAAACATGACCGCTGAAACAGGATCCTTAAGGATCTCCATGCTTAACGGCGGGGTTGAGGCAAGGATGAGAGTCCCCCCGCCGCCGAGGCTCTTAGAATCATAGCTTATCACCCTGACCTTCAGAGACGGCGGAATATACTTCAAGGAGGATTTATGTATGAACTTGACCCCTACGTCGGCTAGGGCTGCAAGCTCCTCAGTCGTAAGCTCCTCCAGCCTCCTGGCGGACTTGACTAGGCGGGGGTCAGCCGACATGATTCCGGAGACGCTTGTAACCAGAATAGTGTCCATAGGGTTTAGGGCTGAGGCCAGTATGAAGGCTGTGGAGTCGCTTCCACCCCTGCCTAGCGTCGTAACATTGTTTTCAGCATCCTTGCCTACGAACCCGGGGATGACGACTGCTTCAAACTCCTCCAGAAGATTTCCGACAACCCGCCTGATCCTCGCGCACGACTCTTGGAGAACTACCCTAGCATTCCCATAGTTGCTGTCAGTTATGATGGGCCAGTTATCCTGAGACGGGTCTAGGAAAGTAGCCTTAACACCCTTCGAGGATAGGGTGGTGGAGAAAACCCTTGCGCTAGTTCTCTCACCCATTGACAAAACCTCATCCATGAGCCTTGGGTCGCCAGCGTCCTTGAAAAGCTGGAGCAGGGTGTCCGTGGTTGAGCCCATGGCTGAAACAACAACCACAACCCTATTGTTCCTCCTAACCTCCTGGGCGACTAGTTCAGCAGCATGCTCAACCCTCTCCCTCGTTGACAGGGCGGCGCCCCCGAACTTGACGACGAGAACCCCGTTGGAACCCATTTCTCAAAAACCCCCTAAGGCTCTAATAATAGTAGAACATGGAGAAAAAGCATTCTCCGGAAGCCCTTCCTAAGGCTCCTGGAGGCTCTTCAACGCGTCTCGAAGACTTAAGCATGAGGCTGCTCGACCCGCAGTGTTTAAAAATTTTACTTGAGAAGCCTGCTTCCTATTACTGCCGTTTATAATTCTGCACGAATCCAGTCGTTAATAATCAATAAAGGGTTAAAACGTTAAACATGCGAGAGGCGGCGCATTATTGTTTATTGTGCTTCAGGAGGAAATACTTGTAACCGGCTACAAGCGCCTCTTCAGCAGCCTTCAGAATGTTTGTTGAAACACCTATCGTAGTCCACCTGCTGCTGTTCGACTCAAACTCAGCCACTATTCTCACGGATGCTGCAGTACCCGAGGGCGCGTCTATCTCCCTGACCCTGAACCCCGTTAGGGAAACGTAAGCGATGCCGGGGTAAACGGGGCTGAGAGCCTTCTTCAAAGCACTGTCGAAAGCGTTAACAGGCCCATTCCCCTCTGCTGAAGCAGACATGCTGACCCCGCCAACCCTCACTTTGACTACGCACTCGACGATCTGCCTGTCTCCGAGCCATGTCACGAGCGAGGTCCAGTGTTCAAGCTCGAAAAGCTGCGGCGGACCGTGTAGAGCCTCATGGAGAAGCAGGAAAAGGCTTCCGTCAGCATCCTCGAAGACATAGCCTTTCGACTCAAGATCCTTAATCTTTTTCAGAGCCTCCAGGATCCTTGGGTCTCTCCTGTCGACTTCAAGACCCATCTCCTGAGCCTTGGCCGCGAGGTTAGCGGTTCCCGACTGCGAGGAGACAACTATGGCGCTTGTGCTGCCGAAGATAGCTGGATCCGTGAACTCGTAGGCCTCCCTGTTCTTTAAAACAGCATCGCCGTGGACACCGCCCTTATGGGAGAAAGCATGCTTGCCTACGAAAGGCTGCCTAGGGTTCTCCTCCAGCGAAGCTATGTCGCGCAGATACCTGGAGACCATGGAGAGCATTCTCAGGTTAACATCCATCGTATAGTTGAACCTTGCAGCCAAAACTCCTATGACCTGAACGAGGTCAGCGTTTCCACATCTCTCCCCTATCCCGTTTATCGTCCCCTGCACCATCACAGCCCCGGCTTTAACAGCGGCAACAGTGTTAGCCACAGCCATACCAGTATCGTTATGAGCATGAATCCCCAAAGGGGTTTCGAAACCCTCTCTGATTTTCCTAACGACCCCGTAGACCTCCAGCGGGTCTGAGGCGCCCCGCGTGTCAGCCAGAACCAGGAAGGATGCGCCTGCTCTCTCAGCCGTCTTCAAAACCTCCAGCGCGTAGTCAGGGTCAGCCCTGTAGCCGTCGAAGAAATGCTCAGCGTCGAAAACCACTTCCCTGCCGGATTCCTTCAAATACTTAACACTATCGTAAACCATGCTCAGGTTCTCCTCGAGCGTCGTGTTCAAAACATCCTTAACGTGCAGAACCCAGGATTTCCCGAATATTGTCGCAGTCGGAATATTGGGCTGAACAAGGTATTTCAAATCAGGATCATCCTCAACCCTGACCCATGGCTTACGGGTCCTTCCGAACGTTGAAACCCTTGCCCTCAGCCTGTATTTCAATATTCTCTGGAAGAAGGAGACGTCCATCGGGTTAGTCTCATTAGGCCAACCGCCCTCAATATAGTTCACCCCAAGGTCGTCAAGCTTTAGAGCAATCTTAATCTTATCCTCAAGCGAGAAGTTTATGCCGACAGCCTGGTTACCATCCCTGAGGGTGGTGTCGAAAATAAGGATCTTACTCTCCTCCAAGGCTAATCTTCCCTAAGCCATTTCAACCTAGGGTCGCCGGCGACAGCGGGATGATTAGGATCCACCATAACCACTTCGAACCACTTGTGGACCCCGTCCTCCCCAACCCAGTATGAGCCCAGAATCCTCATGTTCGGGTAAACGCGGGCAGCCCTCTCCTCAGCCATCTTCCGCCTGCTCTTACCCGGTTTAAACAGAACCACGCCAAGATGCTTAGGCCTCCTCCCTGCTCTAGGTCTAGGCTTCCTCCTGCCGCCCTTCCTAACCCTCGACCTGACTATTATGAAACCAGGCTTAGCCCTGTAGCCAAGCCTCCTCGCAGCATTCACGTCAGTAGGCTTCTCAACTCTGGTTACAGCCGGCTCGCGCCTCCACTCTATAAGCCTCCTCCTGCGGACTTCTTCAACTGAAGCCAGTAGAAGGTTTTCAGAATCCTTTGAAAGCCTAATCCTCTTCATGCTGCAACACCAGCCTTATTAAAACTCCTGCTAGAGGGAGAGGAGCATAACCCTGACCCTTGGGCTCGACCAGCCTTAACCACCGCTACCCCCTGCTTCGAAAGCATAGCGTAGGTATCTGACCCAGCCCACCTGTATATAAGCTATTCAGTCAGCCATGCTAGCCCTACGCTTCCCATGCTAATCGCCTTAAAGGAGACTAGGAAAAACGTTTTTATCAACGTCTACCCGTCGATAGGAGGCCCCAGCCCGTTGAGCATTCCGCCGGATCACCCTGAAACCTTGGTGAAATACCGTGACTGTCGCGC
>JAWCMB010000013.1:35085-37098 GCA_038850115.1 Thermoproteota archaeon | reverse complement strand
AGAATGGAAAGGGGGTAGGTGAATGCGTTCACAAACTTTGTCGGCTTCATATACGTAGCTTTAGGAAGCTTTGTAGGCGGCTTCTTATACGGGCATGTTTCTCACAGATTATCTTTTACGTAACGATCACTACAATAATACTGTCCTTCCTCATTAAAGAACCGGAGAAAAGAGAAGAATAACGCTTAGCATGTGTCGGTTGCCTAGGTTTTCGCCTGTATGGCACGCTACGTTTAAGAAATGATTAAACGTGAGGAAAATCTAGGGAGACTCATATAATCGCTGGGGACTTTTAATCGCTTAAAAACGGCTTAAAGTTTAAATTGTTCCAACCATAGTATAACTTTAGGCAACCATGGTTGAACTTAAGGTGAAAGTGGGAGAGAAAGGCCAGATACTCATCCCGAAAATACTCAGGGAAAAATACGGGATACAGGAGGGGAAACAGGTTACAATCGAACCCACTGAGGAGGGGGTTCTAATAAGGGGGAGGCCCTCTCCGGAAGAGGTAATGAGCAGGCTTGAGAAGCATGTGGAGACTCTGAAAGGGCTTGGAGTCTCGGGTCCAAGGCTGGGTGAACTTAGGAAAACTTACCTTGAAATAGAATTCGAGGAGAAAACGGGTTGAAGGTTTTCCTAGACTCCTGCTTCCTAATATACTTGAATACTATGACTGATGAAAACAGGAATCTTTTGGAAAATCTTTTCAATAAACTGCTCAACGAGCAGCTTTTCATCAACATGCTGGTTATGGATGAGACACTCTACGTATCTAGGAAGTATGGAGCACCCTATGATATCACATTTAACTTTCTAAGAAGCATCGTGCTGCCTTGCGCAGAGGTAGTGCCTATCGACGAGGAAGATTTTAAGCCTATGCAGAAGTACCTCGCAAACTACAATCTAAAGCCCTCTGATGCCATACACTTAGCGACAATGGAGAAAGTTGGAGCAAGCAGCATAGTTTCTGAAGACGAGGAATTCGACAAGGTTAGAGAAGTTAAGAGGATCTGGATTAAGGGTTGATGTTAATAATTTTACCAAACAGATTTTAAAGAGTTTTTTATGAACTCTTCGTCTGTTAAGCCTGCTTGGCGCGCGATACGGCTTGGTTCCCGTCTTTATACGGGTTCAAACAGGTCTTTGCTGGCTCCGCACACTGGGCAGACCCAGTCTTCGGGAAGGCTTTCGAAAGGTGTTCCCGGCGCGATTTTGCCTTCAGGGTCTCCGAGCGTGGGGTCGTAGACGTATCCGCAAACGGTGCACCTGTATTTCTTCAAGGGTTTCTCCGTAGACATGCTGGTTCAACTATTTGAATTTCGAATAATCTTTATAAATCTTTAGCGTCCTTTAAGCGTAGGATGGTTCAGGAGTATTCTGTTTTAATAGGCGGGCAGGCGCGCGCTAAATGATGCCGAGGGGGAAGTGCGGCGAAATCCCCTACACGAACATGCTCGACTCTGTTGAGGTTATTGGGATGGAGCCGGATGGCAGTGTAGGGGTTTGCAACGAGTTCTACATTGGGAACGCTTCTGAAAGGGACATTATTGAAATATTGGAGGCTTACGACCCGTTTGAAAATATTGAGATGAGAGCCATATTGGAGGATGGGATGATGGGGCTTGTTAGACTGGCTAGGGCTAAAGGCGTTGAGCCGGACCCGGAAGAATACTATTCTATCTGCCACATGTGCAAATCCCTTAGAAAGAGGATTAAAGCAGCCGATAGAGGTTAAAGTCGAAACGGGTGGCTTTTTGCTGTTAATAATAAAACATTATTGAAAAGCTTTAGTTAGCGGCCTGTTGATGGGATGAGGATTTGAAGAGAAATGGCTTTTTCATTTGGAGAATGCGAAGCATCGCAATGGGCTTTCCACCTCTGGTAGGAATATGCTTAAATAGGATTAATAATAGGTAGGATATGCAGCTATATGACTGAAGTGGTTGTAACGCGCAGGGGGCAGACTACGATTCCCGCGGAGATTAGGCGGAAATATGGGATTGTCGAGGGTAC
>JAWCMB010000013.1:22451-35075 GCA_038850115.1 Thermoproteota archaeon | reverse complement strand
GGCTTGAGATCGTGGATAAGGGGGGAACCATCGTAATCAGGAAGAAGCGTTCAACAATGGACCTGATTGGAACCGGAAGCGTGGATGCTAAAAAGGCTCACGAGCTGCTTTCTAAGATAAGGGAAGAGGATGACCGTTAGAAGAAAGGCCGTGTATGATACGCGGTTTTTCGCCACGCTATACTATTCGAAGAACCCGGATGAGAAGGAAAGGCTGAGGCGGGAGCTTGCTGGGAGACACGGGAAGTATGTTTCAGCAGTAACAATCTATGAGGTCTACAAGCTTTCAGTTCAGACTGACGGCAGGGAGGCTGCGGAATTGAGGGTGAGCCTTCTCGAGAAGGATTTTAAAGTGGTGAGTGTTGACGGCAGGATTGCGAGGAAAGCGGCTGCAATCTGGTGTAAGCATCGTGTCCCGATGGCTGACGCCATAATATTGGCTACGGCTGAAGCGTTGAAAGCAGAGTGCGTGACTAATGATCCACATCTCACGTCTATAAGCGAGGTTGGGTCGCGGTGGGTCTAGCGACCTGCTTCTGTCAGATTAGTTTTCGTGGTATTTACTGCTGGTTTTCTGAGAACAGGCCGAGGTAGACTTACTCTACGAGCCCAATATATTTTTTATGCAGGAAAGATGCGTGGGACGCTTGGCCTAGCGCGCAGGTGTGGAGGGAAACTGTTTTATTTAGGAGTAGGTTGGTCTCCGCATGCTTGGAAGCATGCTGAGTAAACGTGAGATTGAGAAGGTTCACGGGGCTGCCCTGCAGGTTTTGCAGGAGGTTGGGGTGATGTTTGAAAGCGGTGAGGCCCTTCAGGTTTTGAAGGCTAACGGGGCCGAGGTCAGGGGGAGTGTCGCGCGTATTCCTGAGGGGTTGGTGAAGGATTGTTTGAAGAAGGCTCCTTCCTCAATCAGCCTCTATGATCTGGATGGGAGGTTGAGCTGCAGGCTTGAGGATGATAATGTTTTCTTCAACCCGGGTTCAACGGCAAGCTGGTATATTGATGAGAACGGTGAGAGAAGAAGGCCGTTTTACAGGGATATGGTTAGGTTTTCCCAGGTTGCTGAGAAACTGCCTTTCCTGCATATGCAGAGCACAGCCCTGGTGGTTCAGGATGTTGAGGAGGATCTGCGCGCCGTCTCCAGGCTTCAGGCTGTTTTAGAGGCTTCGAGGAAGCCGGTTGTCACGGGTGTTTTCAAGGAGGATGATTTCGAGAAGATGATGAGCCTCCTCTCAAGGTTTACTGATCTGAGCAGGCCGGTAGCGATTTTCGACGCCTGTCCGAACAGCCCTCTACGATGGAGCAGGCATCTAAGCCACAGTATAGTCGAGTGCGCGAGGAACAATATTCCTTCGACAATCATCTCCATGCCTATTCCCTTCGTCTGCTCTCCCCCGACTCTCGCCGGAAGCCTCGTCCAGCATCATGCTGAAAACCTCAGCGGGATCGTGCTGGCTGAGTGCGCTGAACCGGGGGCTAAGGTTATCTACGGGGGCTCACCCTCCCTGCTGGGTAAGACTCCTTTAATGAGCCACCCGGGGGTTTTGAAGCTTATTCTCGCCTACAACCAGGTTGGGAAACACTTCGGGATTCCGACTCACGCCTACCTGGGCGTGTCTGACTCACTGATGGTTGACGAGAGGGCTTTCGTCGAGTCAGCCTACTGTTTAACCATGGGAAGGCAGGCGGGGGTGAACGTTGTCTCAGGGCCGGGGATGCTTGAGGGTGAGAAGACTCAGAGCATTCTGAAGCTTGTGGTGGACAGCCTCGTCTGCGAGAACTCTTTCACCCGGGGGTCGCCGCTGGTAAACATGGTTCTTGAAACAGTGGAGTCGAATGATGTTTATTCTTACCGTTCCACGCTTGAGAAGGAGGTTGAGGTGGATGAGGATACTCTTTGCCTCGGGCTGATTAGGGAGGTTGGCCCCGGCGGGAGCTATTTGAAGCCGAAACACGTGCGGGAGTATCACGGGGTTTTCAGCAGAGAGTTCTCAATGCCAAGCGTCAGAGATTTCCACCGGGAGCCGTTGAAAAAACTGTTTGAGGAGGCGAGGAGGGAAGCAGCCTCGCTTCTCACCGGATTCTTGAGGAACCACTAGCCTAGAGATTAAGCGGGATTCAGCTAAACGTGTGGAAACCGTTTCTTCCAGCATGCGGGAGGAAACGTTTTTATCCGTAGGCTGCATGGTTGGCTTAGGGAGTATTGAGGCTGGTCAGGTTTCTCTGTTTTTCAACGTTTTACTTCCTGCTGTTTCTGGCTAGCCTTCTGTTTTCCATTCTCAACAGACACGCTGGGTCGGCGAAGGCAGCGTATTATGCTCAGCACCCTTTCGAGGCTTTTCTAACCATGTTTTCCGAGCTGGGGCGGAACCCTGTCCTCATTCTGGGCGTGCTGCAGATGCTGGCTTACGCGTTTATCTTGGGTTTCGCGACGGAGAGGGTTTACGTTCTCCTCCGGAAGCGTTTCCGGTAGCGCGCGCGGAGAATGGTTCAGCATTCTTTCAAGAGGCTTACGATTTTAAAGGCTTGATGCTAAATGCGGCATAGACTGTTGCTCCCGACCCTCGAGGGTTTACGCGTGCTTCAGAGTTCGCTGTAGACCGGTTGCCTACGACTAAATACGGGATAGCTTTAAATACGCTCCTAGGGTTAGGGCAGGTGGGAGGCGGGATTATTGTCCGGATACCGTTACAGTAGGCCAGTTCTCTTGGAAATGGCTGTTGCGGCAGAAGAATCCGCTGAAACATTCTACTCTGCTTTAAGCCGGAGGTTCCCTGAGCATGCGGCTTTTTTCAACCAGCTTGCTGGGGACGAGGAGCAGCACGCTAAGACGTATAGGAGGCTCTTATCACGTGGGGAGACCCACGTGTCTGAAGAGGAGCGTGTTTTAGCAGACCGCTACATTCAGGTTTTAGAGACTTCTGGTTTAGTCAGCAGCCTTAGGAAAGGGGCTGAGAGGGCGGGGGAAGCCAAGGATTTAAAGTCGGCTATGCGGACCGCTGTCCAGATGGAGAAGGACACTGTGCTTCTATACCATTCGATAGCGATGGCGGCCGGGAGAGAAGACAGGCAGGAAATATACAGGATAATAGACGTTGAGCTGGGCCACTTGGCTAAAATCGAAAGTCTTCTCAAGACTGTGTGAAGCAAGGAGCTTTAAAAACAACAGTCTTTTTCAAGTCTCCTGGCATCGGGGGCAGTAGTAGACGCTTCCACCCAAGTATGCTTCCCTAACTATGGTTTCTCCGCAGACTGGGCATGGTTTACCCACCGTGTTCCTGCTGAGCATCGTTTCGTATCCTCCGGGCCTACCGTACAGGTCTGTCTCCGTATCCCGGCCGCCGCCGGCAACCATTCTAGCCAAAGTTGACTTAAGCGAGTTGAAGAGCACACTCTTGTCTTTCTCCGTGAGCGTGCCCACCTTCTTCTTAGGATTCATCCTGGCGTTGAACAGGATGTCTTGCAGAACCCCGTTACCCAGCCCAGGTATGCGCTGCCCAGACGCCAGAAACGCTTTCAGCGAGAGCTTACCCGTGTCCTCTTTAAACATGCTGTTGAAATAAGTTTTGCCGAATGCCGCTGTAAGGGGTGAGGGCTTCTCTCTCGCCACCAGGTAATACTTGTTGTCGAAGCTGTCGCCGGGGAACGCCCATAGGCCGCCGTACATTTGAACCCTGGCGACCAGGTGCGAGGCGTCTTCGAACTCACCCCATAACTGGTGTTTACTTGGCGGCTTCTCGTTCTTACCGTAGTATCGTATGCCTACCCCGTCTGCGAAAACAAGCTTAGCGTCGCCAAGGCTTATTTCAACCATGCCGCCATGGTTCACTGCATTTCCAACGGTTTTCCCGGCTAAAAGACTGTTGTATTTCCGCGGGTTGCCATGGTACCATGCGAATTTATGCGGAGTCTGGGCGGCAACCACTCTTCTAACCCTCTTGCCGGTAAGCGTCTCGTTAACCTGCCTGGCTAAAACAACGGCCTCCGGAAGCTCGATCATTGTTTCCGCTTAAACCCTGTTTCAAACTATTTAAACCTGTGATGCAGCCCGGACACCCGGGTGCTCTAAGCCTGGTTAAGCACTGGAAGAGGGAAACCGATGCTTATAGTGGAACATGCGGTTAGACACATGGGTTTAACGGATCCCCTGTTTTCCGCATTACTTATATACTTTCACGGTACTCCTAAGGAGTGGTCAGCAGGGATTCTACGGGTTCAGAAGAAGCAGGGTTTCAGAAGCCGGGTGGGCTTAACCCTCTAGACCTTGGTAGGCTGACGGTTCTGGACAGGGGGCAGAAGTGGTGCGGCGTTGTGCTGGAGACAGCCTTCGGAAAGGATGTTGTCAGGAGGCTTGGGGAGATTGCGGAGAACCTTGGGATCGTGATCAGGTTCATCCAGGTCTCCATGGTTAGGGCTCAGGAGCCTTTCGCGAGGGCAGTGGCCTTCCTGGATTTCTCTAACTCTGTAGTCACGCCCCAGGAGGCCCTGGAGCTCGTTGGCAAGCAGGAGTTCGTCAGGAGCGTGCGCCTCATTCTTCCAAGCGAGAACGGGGTTCTCTCCGACGACTATTTCTTCCCGCTTGTCGTCGGCGGGGAGAGGGTAGTAATCTTCAGGAAGAGGGTTTACGAGGCTTTGTTCAAGGGTATTAGGGAGAAGTTCGGCACCGCTGGGGAAGTCATGCTTTACTACGTGGGCTTCAACATCGGCTACAAGACTTATAGTGATTACGCTGGCATCGCTGGACCGGAAAAGCCTGAAGCCGCCGTCGAGCTTGCGAAGACCTTCCTCAGGACGATGGGCTGGGGGGTGGTGGATATCGTTAAGATGGATCTTGAGAATCGTGAGGTTCAGGCGCGCGTCTACGAGAGCTTCGAGTGTGAAATAGGCAGGGGTGGTGAAACAGCATACGGTCACTTCTCAAGGGGTCTTGTAGCCGGGTTCTTCACGCAAGTATTCGGCAGGGAGGTTAAGGCTGTTGAAACAATGTGCGTAGCGAAGGGAGACCCTTACTGCGAGTTCATTGTAAAAGCGTAGACAGTAAGTTTGAACGAATGACTCCACATACGTGCACTAAAAATAGTATAGAAAAATTTAAAAATAACCTTTAATTATATAGTGTGATGAAGCTCTCATCCGTTGGTGAAAGCATCCTGAGAGCGATTGAGGAGTTTGAGATCATCGATGCCCATGAGCATCTTCCGCCTGAGAGTGTTCGCCTAGAGCATAAGGCAGATGTTTTCACGCTGTTCAGCCACTATACTAGGGTTGACCTATGGGCTTCCGGCATGCCTAGGAGCAGAGACAACCTGTGGGGCCCGGGAATGGCAGGAGATTACTGGGATATGATTCACAACCCCTCTATTCCCCTGGATAAGCGTTGGGAAATGTTCTCGCCATACTTGAAAATGATAAGGTATGGTTCCTATGCTCGCCCCGCCTTCATAGCGGCCAGAGAGATCTACGGCTTTGACGATGTTAACGAGGAGAACTACAGGGAGGTTTCCGAGAGGATTGCGGCTGAGAACACGCCCGGCATATACCGTAGGATTCTGCGCGAGAAATGCAGAATCAGGGTCGCGCTGACGCAGCAGAACCGGACTGACTACGACCTGGATCTTTTAATACCTTTGATGCCTCTAGACACATATGCTTCAGTAAGGACTAGGGAGACGGTGGAGGAGCACGCCGCTAGGCTCGGCTGGAGCGTTAGGAATCTGGACGATTATCTGGAGATGGTTAGGGAGGGCTTGGAGAAGTGGATGAGCCAGGGCGTAGTGGGGCTTAAAATGAGCTCCCACAGGTTTTTGAAGCCAAGCAGGAGTAGGGCTGTAGCATTGTTCGACATGCTGATGCATGACGGTGGGAAACAGCTTCCCTTCATGAACCCGCTCTACTGCTTTCTGGTGGATGAGATTCTGAAGATGGCCGCTGAGCTCAACATGGTTGTCGCCGTCCACACAGGCATGTGGGGTGATTTCAGAGACCTGGATCCGCAGCACATGATCCCGGTTTTCCAGAGGCATCCGGCTACGAGGTTCGACATGTATCACCTGGGCGTCCCCTACGTTAGGGAAGCAATCATAATCGGGAAGAATTTCCCGAATGTTTGGCTAAACATGTGCTGGTGCCACGTTATTTCCCAGAGGCTCGCGTGCACGGCTCTCGACGAGATGATCGACCTTGTGCCGGTGAACAAGATCATAGCGTTCGGCGGCGACTATGAGATTCCGGTTGAGAAGGTTTACGGGCACCTCGTCATGGCGCGTGAAGACGTGGCTAGGGTTCTGGGGAAGCGTGTTGAAGAAGGCTTCATGACTGAGAACGAAGCTGTGGAGCTAGCTAGAATGTGGTTCTACGAGAACCCTAGAAGCCTGTACCAGCTTAAGGTTTAAAGTGAAACGGTGCTTTAGAAAGCCGTCTTCAAGCCAGTCTGGTGTCGAAGCACGCGTACTATTGAAAGGCTTACGATAGTGTTTTCTCAGCTTCTTTCAGCATACGGATAACTGGGAGACGGTATGGGCATTTTTTCTCGCATTCACCGCATTCCGTGGCTCAACATATTCTTTTTCGCAGACTGGTTTCTCCAAAAAGGCCTTGCCCAGCCTGAAGACTAGCCTACGTAGGGGGTTGAGAAAAAAAGACGGGGCTGCTTGCTTCCTGTTACTTGTTTTTGCCTTTAGCCTTCCCCTTGCCGTTGCTGTTTCCCTGCCCCCTCCCTTCTCTTTCCATCTCCATTTCTCTTTCCGTTTCCCGTTGCTGCGTCCGGGTTTGTGTTGAAACCTGTTTCCCCTTTCCCTTCACATCCATGCTTGAGATCGTTGTCTCCATCTTCTCTATGAGCTCCTCAGCTTGAGCAATGAGCTGGTCGGCGGTCTCCTCGTCTATGTGCTTGCCCCTCTGGGCTTCAACATGGTGGATTAACGCCCTCAGGTTGTTCAAGGCTGCTTTAAGCATGTTGGCCGCAGTATGGTTCTTATCCTCCTCAACCCATTTCATGAACTGCTCCACCTTCTTCGTGACCACGTTCACCTTCTGAATCAGGCTGACGTTTATCCCAACGACATCCGCGTTAATCGTAGAGTTAAGAGCCTTGAGCTCCCGGAAGATTGCTTCAGCCCTAGCCTTCATGGTGGCGTTCACCCGGAATTCTGTTAAGGCTAGCAGGACGCCTGTTTCAGGCTTAGTATCATTATAGGCTTCCGCAACGTATGTTCCATCCGGAGCGTCGAAGGGTATTGTCCATTTTACTTCATCCACTCCAACGGGTATTGAGCCGTCCTCCGATGAGGTGAAAGACAGCTCAGCCAGGACCTCCTCGCCGAACATTATCTTTATCACGTAGCTCGTTCCACCCGGCGTGTAGCCGGCTCCCGTGAACACCACTGTCTCCTCAACTATGTACTCATCCTCATCCGTCTGGAGGGTGGGGGCGTTCACATCAAACTCTACACTGGCCACTTCCTGCTTGTAGGTTTCAGGGTTTTCAGGGTCAGTCATATTGTAGACAGTTGCCGTGTATGTGCCGCTGGGCACGCCTACTGGTATAAGCCACTCGACGTCGCCCGGGATTCCACCCTCTTCTGTGGCTTCAAAACCTATTGTTCCATAGGTTTCGCTGTCCTTCGTAATGTTCAGCCGGTAATTCCCGCCTTTTAAATAGCCTTCTCCTGAGAAAACGACTGTTTCCCCGACCGTGTACACATAGTCCTCCGGCATATCCGTGTAGAGGGTTGGGTCCGCCGCGGATTCCGGCTCACTCAACGGTTGAACTCCCCCGAGAGACATGAAGTAGGCGCCGATGTTCGGATCAGCCTGCGCCAGCACTAGGAGGACCACGGCGGCCAGCAGTAGGCTTACCGTGATGATTCTCATTCTCCTCATTACTGTTCGCAAGAAAAGCCTCCAAGGCGCTTCTAATAAGCGTTTTACCGTTTTTCCCGAGAAATCTCTTGAAAAAGGCTTTATTTCGGTTCAGAAAGGTTCATAATGGTTCTTTTCTTCGAAAAGGCTGTTTGGGGTGCTCTGATATGAAAGAGGGGTTTTTATCAGCTTTCCCGGTTCGCCCTGCTTCCCCGCAACCAGTTTGACCATGGGGAGGGGGTTCAGCGTTTCTCCTCTGTTTAGGCAAGCATGTTTTACCGGCTTAAAAAAGAGGTTTTTGAACCTGTTTATGCTAAAACGTGACGCTTGGCCCCGCATGCCTGGACCCCAGTCTTCCTAGTCTTCACGCCGGTTAGGGGAAGACTTATCTTCAGCCCCGGCTTAAACGCTGCTCGGTGAGGGTTTTGAGGAGGATACGGGTGACGGTTTGGAACGAGTTTCTGCATGAGAAGCAGGACCCCAGGGTTGCCGAGGTTTATCCGGATGGGATTCACAGTGCTTTGGCAAACTATCTGCGGAGCCAAGGTTTCGAAGCCAGGACGGCTACGCTAGGCGAGCCGGAGCACGGTTTAACCCAGGATGTTTTGAATAATACTGATGTCCTCGTCTGGTGGGGCCACATGGCTCACGACAGGGTTGACGACGCTGTTGTCGAAAGGGTTTACCGTAGGGTTGTCTTCGACGGCATGGGTCTTATCGCGCTTCACTCCGCGCATCTGGCGAAGGTTTTCAGGCGTTTAATGGGTACTTCTTGCAACGTCAAGTGGAGGGAGGCGGGTGAGAGGGAGAGGATATGGGTTGTTGGAGGAGGCCACCCTATTGCCGAGGGCCTGGGAGACTATTTTGAGGTTGAGCACGAGGAGATGTACGGTGAGCCTTTCGACATTCCCAGGCCGGATGAGCTTGTCTTCATAAGCTGGTTCAGGGGCGGCGAGGTCTTCAGGAGCGGCTGCTGCTTCCACAGGGGCCTCGGTAAAATATTCTACTTCAGGCCTGGCCACGAAACCTATCCGACGTACTACGATTCTAATGTTCTGAGGGTTATTGGGAACGCTGCGAAATGGTGTGCCCCGGTTGAAAGGCCTAGGCCTGTTCACGGCAACGTTAAGCCTCTTGAGCCTCTTTAGCAGCACTTCTACACAGTAGGGCCGCCTCGTAGCAGGCTCAGCTGAAGCGTGTAGCGCTAGTACCAGCTTACCCAGTCTCCGCTGATTTCCCACCGGTTTTCTGAGCGTAGCCTTGTGAAGAACTCTTTGAAGCTCGGGGTTTCCCTCAGGGGCAGCCTTACTCTCTCCCTCCTCCAGGCTGAAAGATAGGCGGCGTTGACGATTTCAACCACAGCCCTACCGTCTTCACCTTTGCAAGCAGGCTCCTCATCCTTGATGATGCAGTCGCAGAAGTGTTCAAGCTCCTTGAGGTACTGCCAGTTTTCCCTTAGCTCGGCGAGCGGGTTCCAGGAGCATCCTAGAGTAAGGTCAACAGTCTCCCTGCTCCCCCTATGTAGGTGTATTAAGGCTGGCTCCGGAGACCTGGAGCTGTGGTACAGCCACTTCATAACAAGCGTGCCCCTTGTCCCGAAGACCTCGTAGCTCTCCTCCCCGACTGTATGCGCCGCCATCGTTATGTGCAGGGTGCTCAGCGCCCCGCCCCCATGCTTCAGGGTTACGCAAGCCGTGTCCTCAGTCTCATGCCTGTCCGGCGCAACTATGTCCACGTAGGCGTTAACCTCCTCAACCTCCCCCAGCCACCAACGGGCCACGTCCAGAGGGTGTGAGCCGTCCTCCTGCAGGAAGCCTCCGCCCGAGTATAGCTTTAACCGATACTGGTCTTCACTCATCCTCCAGATCCTCGCGTTGTCCCATCTCTCCCTCAGCTCGAAAACCTGGCCCAGTTCCCCACCGTCTATAAGCTTCTTGACCAGCTTGAAAGACCTGTTGAAACGCTTCATGAACCCGACCATAAGCTTGACGCTGTTCCTCCTGCATGCTTCAATCATCTCGTCAGCCTCCCGGATCGTCGGCGCAAACGGTTTCTCACAGTAAACATGCTTCCCGTGTTCCGCAGCCTTAACAACCGGCTCAACATGGTGGTGCGGCGGCGTTAAGACTACGACTGCCTCAACCTCCTCGTCCCTGAGAATGTCTTCGAGACGAGTGTAGTGTTTCGGAACACCGTGGGTTTCGCTGAAGCCTCTCGCCCTTGATTCGTCGACGTCCATCGCAGCCACTATCCTCCCGTTTCCGAGGAGCCTGAAGGCCGGCTCATACAGTGTTGTCGCAGCCCCTCCGCAGCCTACGACTCCAAGCCCGATTCTCCTGGTCAACACTGCCTACAAGGATTTTTTCCCGTTAATAAGCCTGTTTCCAAGGCTTAGGGTTGGGTTGCTACGGCTGGTGTTCAAAGTATTGGAGTAGACTAGCCTGCTCCGCCGGGTTCCTTAAGCACCCCCTGGCTAGAACGTAGAATCTTCTCGCGAGGGAGAGCCTCGTGCCCCTGTTCTGCTCGCCTTCTAAACCAAGCTCCTCCGAGAGGAAAGCGTTTAAAAGATCCTGGGCCCAGACCCCCTCGCCTCCCCTGGTTTCCGCATACTTCAGGAAGGCTTTGAAAAGGGTTTTCGAGCATTCTCTCATTCTTCTCACGCTCGTCTCCGCGTTAAGCCTAAGCTCGCCGTAGGTTTCAGCAATGGTCTTCAAGTCCTCAGAAGTGCTTATGCTCACCTTGTCTTAGGAGAGTGTTGAACTGTTTTTAAGCCCCAACCGTGTTGCGCCGGCTTAGGTTTTTTCAAACAGGATAGTTTTCCTCAGCCGGCCCAGCCTTATCCAGAACCAGGAGGTCTATCCCGTTTCCGCTGGCCGAGTCCCTCTGCAGCGCTGTCCTTATGGCTTTCAACGCGAGCTGCTTAGCATCGTCCCTGCTCAACCCCTCCCTGTACTCCGCCTCCAGTATTCCGAGCGCTATCTCGGTTCCGCTTCCCGCTGCAGCATACTTGTCCTCTATGACTGAGCCAAGCGCGTCCAGCGCGTATATTCCGTGCGTGTTGAAAGTGAAGCCTCCGACCACCGTCTGGGTTATCAACGGGTAGAGCCTGTTCGCGAAGAGAATGTTCGACAGGAGTTTTGAAAGCGCCTTGGCGGTTATCTCCCTGGAAGTGTTGTACTGGAACATCCGGGCATGGTAGTTCAGCTCCCTGACTATCGTCTGAACATCCGATATTAATCCTGCGGAGGCGAGCCCTATTTTCGGCGTTATCTGGAAGATCTTCTTCACGGATTTCCCTATTATGAATGTGCCGTAGGCTGCTCTTCTGTCCGCCCCGAGTACGACGCCGTCCCCGTAGACAAGCCCGACGACAGTGGCGCCAGGCACGTATTCACCCATGTTTACTAACCACCTTTCTCCGGTCTTCAACCAGCCCGGGTGGAAAATAAGCTTTTATAGAAAAGCCTCCCGCCTAAGCCCAACGCTGAGTGATGGTTGAGACTCTTGAGATAGACGGCTCAATGGGCGAGGGCGGCGGCCAGGTTTTAAGGACCGCCGTGGCTCTTTCAGCCCTCCTCAGGAGGCCGATTAGGGTTTTCAACATTAGGGCTAGGCGGTCCAACCCCGGCTTGAGGCCCCAGCACTTCGCCGCCGTGAACGCTGTCACCCGTCTAACCGGTGCCAGGGTTGAGGGTCTCGAGGTCGGCTCCAGAGAAATAGTCTTCACGCCGGGGGAAGCTGAGGTTTCCGACGCTGTTCTCGACGTGGGCACTGCTGGAAGCGTCCCGCTTGTCCTCCAGGCTTTAATGCCTGTTCTCGCCTTCTCCACCCGTGGGGCCAGCCTCACGCTTAAGGGTGGCACGAACAATCCTAGGGCACCCCCAATAGACTATGTTAAGGAGGTTCTCGCCAGGGCCCTGGGCTCAATGGGGTATTACGTGGACATCAGGGTTGAGCGGAGAGGCTTCTACCCTAGGGGCGGGGGCGTTGTAAGGTTCAGGTCTAAGCCTGTCGAGACTCTGAGGCCCTTCAACCTGACTGATTTCCCCGGGCTCCGGAGCATTAGGGTTCACGTGTACAGTGCTAGGCTTCCTAGACACGTGGCTGACAGGATTGCCCGCTCAGCCTCAGCGGAAATATTCAGGAGGCTGCATGTTGAGCCGACGGTTGAAGTCGAGTTCATGACCGGCGGGGAGAGTAATGCTCCGCTCGATCAGGGGTGCGGCGTCATCGTAATCGGCACGCTTGAGAACAACGTTGTCTTTGCTTCAAGCAGCCTAGGCGAGAGGGGGAAGCCTTCTGAGAAAGTCGGGTTTGAGGCGGCCTCCGAATTCCTGAGGCAGGTTGAAAACAGGGCTCCGGCCGACAGGAATCTGGCCGACCAGCTCGCCGTCTACGCGGGTCTCGCCGAAGGCGTTTCAAAGCTTAGGACCTGCGAGATTACTCTGCACACTTTAACCACGATAAGGCTTGTGGAGCTTTTCCTGCCCGTCAGGTTCCAGGTTGAGGGTAATCTGGGCACGCCAGGCGGCTACATGGTTGAGGGCGCCGGCTTCAAGCGTCCGGAGCACTAATGTTTATCAATACGGCCGTTTCCGCATTCCGCAGAATGAGGAACAGGGAGTACCCGCTTTACATAGGCCGTTTCCAGCCTGTTCACCAGGGCCACGTTCACGCCATAAAGCATGTTTTTTCAAACCATGGGGAGATTATTATCGCTATAGGCAGCTCTCTGACGAGCCATGATAAGGATAATCCTTTCACC
>JAWCMB010000013.1:0-22313 GCA_038850115.1 Thermoproteota archaeon | reverse complement strand
TCGGGGATAGGGGTGGAGAAATGCGTCATAACCGGGGTCCCTGATATTCCCTACGCGCACTTCCTATGGGTCCGGCTTGTCGAAGCCATGTGCCCCCCGTTTAAAACGGTTTACACTAACCAGCCTTTCACCGGGAGGCTTTTCACCGAGGCCGGGTACGAGGTTAAGCCCATCCCCTTCCTGGAGCGCGAGAAATACTCTGGGGCGGAGATAAGGAGGAGGATCCTTCTGGGACTCGATTGGAGCCAGCTTGTTCCTCCCAGCGTTTACGATTATTTGAGGAGAATCGGGGGGGTTGAGAGAGTAAGGTCCCTGTCCTCTTCAGACGAGGCTGTTTAACGAATGGGAGTGTTTATAAACATCCTTTTCAAAGGAGTGTGAAGCATGGAGCCGGGTTCACTCATACTCGTCGACTACACTCTCTCCGTAAAGGAGACTGGCAGCGTCATAGAGACCACTATGGAGGAGGAGGCTAGGAGGGCGTCAATATACAGGGAGGGCGAGAAGTACTCTCCTAGGCTGATATACCTGGGTGGCAAATGGGTTTTGGAGAGCTGGGAGGAGGAGCTTCTCAGGAGCGAGGTTGGGGTTGAGAGGACTGTCGAGATACCTCCTGAGAAGGCATACGGCTTCAGGGATCCGGGTAAGGTTAAGACCTATGCCGCGAGAAGGTTCTCTAAGCCCCAGGAGCTTGCGCCCGGCGCCCTGGTTGAAATGGATAACAGGATAGGCGTGGTGAGGACTGTGAGCGGCGGAAGGGTTCAGGTTGACTTCAACCCGCCTCTCGCAGGCAGGACCCTTGTCTACAGGTTTAAAATACTCAGGGTTCTCGAGGAGGATTCGGAGAAGATTAGGCATCTTGTCAACAGGCGTCTTCCCGAGGTTCCTGTGGAGGAGGTTAAGGTTGAGATTGACGGAGCCAGGGCTGTCATAAGGCTTCCCCAGAGGGTTCTACTCTCAGACGGTATTCAGCACGTTAAGAAGGCTGTTTCCGATGATGTTTCCACCGTGGTTAAAAACGTTAAGACTGTGGAGTTCGTGGATGTTTTCACAGCCCCTGCGGCGGAGGCTTCTGAAACCCCTGCCGGGGGCGCTGCCCAGCCTACTCAAGAACCTCAGCCTCAACCAGGATAAGCTTTTCAACCGGGCAGTCGAACGCGCCAAGCTTCTTCACAACCCTCACCCTACGGTTGGCGACAAGCATGTTCAACAGGATGGGGCAGTCGCTAATCCTGCTGCACCCGGTTTTGCAGAAGCTGTTTTCAAGCCTCGTGACTGCGCCCTCCTTCACCCTCCAGGGCGCGAGGAGAGTGAGAGGCTCAACGGTGATCTCGAAGGGCGCTACTTCACCTCCTCTCAACGTGCAGTGTATTTTCTCGCCGCCGGTTTCCCTAACTATCCTGTATGAGAAGCCCATGCTCAGCGACCCGTGGCACTTGGCCCTGTTTACGCATGCCTCACACTCGTATGTTTCACCCAAGTATGTGAAGAAGCTTCCCCTCCCTATCTTGGGGTCCCAGTAGCTGTATTTCCCCAATGCTCGCCGCCTGCTATATCACCATCGTGCTTCTCGCAAGGTCTTCAGCAGCCTTCCTTGTTAAGCCCTTGTCCCCCAGTATGGTGTATCTTTCAGGCCTCATCCTGTGGGCTAGGGTAAGGGCCTCAACCACCTTCCTCTCAGGCACGTTGATCCCGCTTGCTGAAACAGGCGCCCCGACTTTCGAAAGCGTGCTTCTAACCCTGAACCAGTCTCCGTCGTGAAGCTTGCTCATCATTATCGTGCCTATTCCAACCTGCTCGCCGTGGAGAGCCGGGTAGCCGGCCACGTAGTCGAGCGCGTGGCTGAAAAGATGCTCTGAACCGCTGCACGGCCTGCTGCTGCCAGCTATGCCTATGAGGACGCCCGCGTGTATCAGGGCCTCGATAAGGATGCTGGCTCCCTCAAGCTTGTCGCCCGCAATGGTTTCAGCGCACTTCATTATTCTCTCCGCGATCGTTTCAGCGAGGCTGGCAGCATACTCACCGTAGTATTCTCCGCGAAGCGTGTGTGAGAGACGCCAGTCTCTCACAGCAGTATGCTTCGCCACAAGGTCCCCCACCCCGGCGCCGAAGTATCTTTCGGGCGCTGTGGCGAGCAGTGAAACATCCCCTATTATAACGGATGGCATTATTGTTTTGAAAGAGTATCTTCTCCTCCCCCTCGGTGTTGAAACCAGCGGGCTTGCAATACCGTCGTGGGAAGGCACTGTTGGGACGCTTACGAACTCAAGCCTGCTCCTCCAGGCGAGAATCTTTCCCGCGTCTATCACCCTTCCCCCGCCGAATCCAACCACCACGCTTTCCCCAGGCTTCGTGTCAAGCCTAGCTAGGCTTTTCTCAGTCTTCAAGGCTTCAGTGTACGCGTCGCCGCCGCCTATTGGGAGAATCTTGAAGAGGAGCCTGCTCTCCGAAAGGATTCTTCTAACCTTGTCGCCGAAAAGCTTCAGCGGGGTGCTGCTCGTCAAGACTATGACTCTCTTCACGCCCAGCTCCCTCACGCTCGCGCCAAGCTCCTCCACTGCCCCCCTGCCTAAAACTATGTGTCGGGGGAGCCTTATCGCGTGCCTACTCTTGTCTCTCAAGGTGTTGACACGAGTAGGGGAAAGATTTATCTTTAAGCCTTTCCCTATTGGGGACGGTTCGGGTTCTAGAGGTGTTTAGAAGAATTGGGCAGCATTAATATGAGAGCGGGTAGAATTAGGGAAGTCGACCCTGTCTGGGGCACTACGACGGTCGGAATATCCTGCACGGACGGCGTGGTTCTGGCTTCAGACACTAGGGTTGTCCAGGGATACTATTTTATAGCTCATAAACGCGGCAAGAAGATTCTTAAGATAGACGACCATATTGCTGCAACAATATCCGGAGGAGTCGCTGACGCGCAGGCCCTTATAAGCTCCCTGCAGTGGGAGGCGAGATCATACAAGCTGGAGAGAGGCGTCAACATGCCTGTTAAGGCAGCCGCCAACATAGCCTCCATAATCCTCTCGTCGACGCGCATGGCGCCCCTCTACATACAGTTGATAATAGGGGGGTATGATGGTGACGGAGCAAGCCTATACGTGCTCGACCCGCTTGGAGGCTTTTCGAAAGAGGTTTTCGTAGGGTCAGGGTCCGGCTCCCCAGTCGCACTAGGATATCTTGAGGCGGAGCTTAAGCCCCCGGTTAGGGTTGGAGACGCGATACCTATCGCGGTTAAAGCAATACTGGCAGCGATGCAGAGGGATACTGCCACCGGGAACGATTTCGAAATAATGGTTGTTGACCCCAAGGGGTGCAGGGAGCTTTCAGCAGAGGAGAAGACGAGGCTAGCGGGTTTGAAATGAGCGCTGAAAAAGGGGTAAGAGAAGTAATATTCGAGAAAATACCTAGGGATGCGCAGATAGTGGGCATAGAGATGGAGGGGCCCACTATAGCGGTCTACGTTGAGAACCTTGGTTTCCTGGTCAGCGGGCAGCAGGTTCTGGCGGAGGTTGCGAAACAGCTTAGGAAGAGGATTGTCGTCAGGCCGGCTCCCAAGGTGAGGAAGCCGAAGGAGGAGGCTGAGAAGACTATTAAACAGCTGGTTCCCAAGAAATCCGGGCTTGAGGCCGTTGTGTTCAACGATGTTTTCGGCGAGGTTCTTGTTTCCGTCAGACATCCTGACGCTGTTGAGGAGCTGGGAGAGAGTATTCTGAACCAGATAATGGTTGAAACAGGCTGGAAGCCGAGCATCATTAGAATACCGCCGCTCAGCACAACGGTCATACCGCAGGTCATGTATGTTTTCAACCAGAACTCCGAGGAGAGGTTCAGGATCCTCAGGGAGGTTGGCGAAAGAATCTTCAGGAAACCGTTGTTTAAAACTGAAAGCGTGACTCTGACTTTTCTCGGCGGCGCTGAGCAGGTTGGGAGGTCCAGCATACTTGTTTCAACCGACGAGAGCAATATTCTCATGGACTTCGGAATAAACCCTGCCGCCAACGTTTTATCAGACTCTTTCCCGAGGATCGATCGGATACCGATCTCTGTCGAAGACATAGACGCTGTCGCCATTTCTCACGCTCACCTCGACCATATGGGTGGGCTACCCCTGCTTTTCAAATACGGCTACCGTGGCCCAGTCTACATGACTGAGCCCACAGTATACTTGATGTTTCTCCTGCTTAACGATCTTTACGATGTTCTTCAGAAGAACGGCGTCACACCCTTCTTCGAGCTTAAGGATCTCAGGACTATTCTTCAGCACACGATCCCTGTGAAGTTTGGCGTTGTCGTCGACGTTGCCCCCGATATTAAGCTGACTTTCAGGAACGCTGGCCACATTCTTGGGTCGGCGATAATCCATCTTCACGTCGGGGAGGGGCTTCACAACATTGTTTTCACCGGGGACTTGAAGTATGATCGCTCAATCCTGCTTGAGCATGCTTCGACAATGTTCCCCAGGGTTGAAACGCTCATCACAGAGTGCACCTACGGCGGTGTGAACGACACAATGCCGCCCAGGGAAGAGGTTGAGAACAGGCTTATCTCAATCGTGAACACCACGCTGGAAAAGAGCGGGAACGTTCTAATCCCGACGCTCGCCGTCGGGAGGGCTCAGGAGATAATGCTGATACTCGACAACGCTATAAGAAGCAAGAAGATCCCTGAGGTGCCGATCTACGTCGACGGCATGATCTCCGAGGTTACTGCAATACACGCTTCCTTCCCAAACTATCTCTCTAAGGATCTTAGGGAGATGATGAACAACGGTGCCAGTCCGTTTAAATCAGAGTACGTGATTCCTGTTAAAAACTCCATCCCTAGAGAGGAGATAACGGAGGGAAGGCGCAACATAATACTGTCACCCTCAGGCATGCTTGAAGGAGGCCCGGTTATAGAGTATTTCAAGCTGATAGCTCCCCAGGAGGAGTCTATGGTGATATTCGTGAACTATCAGATAGAGGGTACGCTTGGAAACAGGGTTTTAAACGGTCTCAGAGAGCTCACCATGCAGAACACCAACGGCAGGGTTGAGGCGATAACCATAAGGAGCACCGTGGAGAGGGTTGACGGTTTCTCCGGCCACTCAGATAGAAACCAGCTGCTTAACTATGTTAGGCGCGTCTACACCAAGAGGGGGCCTCTCTTCCTGGTTCATGGAGAGGCTAAGAAGATACAGAATATGAAGAGGCTTCTCAGCAGGGTTTACGGGGACAGTGTTTACTCGCCGAGGCTTCTCGAAACCTACAGGGCTCTTTAAACAGGCTTGGGCCAGCTATCCTTTTAAACCCTAGGTTTCCCAACTTTTTCCACTGGGGCTGGAAAAGTATTTATTTAGGCTTCCCGCGGCATCCTTAGAATTGTCCGCAGACACTACGATGGAGCTGCTTCAAGCATCCCTTGGGAAGAGCATAATAGTGAAGCTTAGGGGAGGAGCTAAGATACGTGGAGTCCTAGACGGGTATGATCCTCATCTTAACATTGTCCTGTCTGACGCGGAGGAGCTTAAGGGTAATGAGACGACTAGGCTTGGGCTTATCGTGATAAGGGGGGACAACGTGATCCTGATCTCTCCCCCTATAGAGTATAAGGCTGAGGAGAAGGAGTAGGGAAATGGGTAAGACCTCGGCGGGGACAACAGCCTTCGGGAGGCTCCATAAGAAGTCTACTCACAGGATTTGCAGGAGATGCGGGAGAAGGTCTTTCAACATAAGGAAGAAGTATTGTGCGGCATGCGGCTTCGGCAGGAGCCCCAGCATTAGGAAATACTCTTGGCAGAACAAGCCTCTTCAGAGAACCGTGAGAGTTGTTTAGGGTTTGGCTGATGATTTAAACAGCAGGGTCAGCCTCCTCATAAAGGAGTCCTACGAGTTCCTGAGGAGGCAGGAGGACGTTAAGTATGACCTGCTGAGAAGAATAAGCAGTGTTGTGAAGAAGTGCCGGAGCTCGGTTAAAGCATCCTACGCGCAGGACTTCTCTGCTTCAAGGAGAATGCTGAATGATTTGCAGCGCGACGTTGCGAGGCTTGCGAAAACTGCTCGCGAAGAAGGAGTCGGCGAAACCTGGCCCCCGATGGTGCAGGCCTACCAGGAGTTTCTGGAGGCTGTTCTAGTCTACTGGTTTACTTCCGGAAGAGAGTACAAGCTGAAGGTGAGGCCCCCGCCGGCTTCAATACTATACGCGGTCTCCGACTTCATAGGGGAGTTGAAGAGAGTCATGCTTGAGCAACTTAGGAGGGGCCGCCTAGAGGAGGCGGAGGAAACCTGCGAGATTATGGTGAAGCTCTACGAGAATGTTTCCACGATCGCGCTCGGAGACTCTGTGCTCCCGGGCTTCAAGAGGAAGATAGATGTTAACAGGTCCTCGGTGGAGTCTGCATTCTCAATCCTGAACGAGGAGCTTCGGAGAAAAGCATTCCTGTCCTCCATGGAAAAATACTTTGAGCAGACCCGTTGAAACCCCGGCCCCCCAGGGAAACTGGGCTTGACAGAGCATTGTACGAGAGGCTGTGCGAAACGCAGAGACGCCTCTCCGAGAGGACAGTGGTTTCAGACAAGTATCTGGGGAGTGTTGAAAGAGTCGCCGGCGTTGACGCCTCCTACCTTGGCGGGCTGGCGGCAGTAGGCTTCGCCGTCTTCAGCATTCCGGAGAAAAGAATAATTCTTGTAAGCGTTGCGAAAACCTGTTCAAGAATGCCTTATGCTTCCTCACTCCTCTGCTTCAAGGAGGGGCCGGTTGTGCTTAAAACACTCAGAAAATTCATTTCAGAGTATGATTTTCTCCTGGTTAACGGCCATGGGCTGGCCCACCCTAGGAAATGCGGCCTCGCCACCTACCTGGGTGTACTGCTTAAAAAACCCACGGTGGGCGTTGCGAAAAGGCCTCTGGGAAGGCTTGATGCTGAGCATAACGTTAACAATTTAAGAGCGTTTGAAGACAGGTTTTACTACAGCGTGGGCAACATGGTGACTCTTGAAGGAGCGTTCAAAGTGCTTATTGAAACCACCCGTGAAGACTTGAGGCTGCCGGTTCCGCTGGAGACGGCGCACTCATTCTCAAGGAAAGCGTTGGCGAGGCTGGTTAAGGTTGATGAAAGAGTATAAGAGGCTGTTCATGCTGATCGCGATCGCCAAGCTGGTTGAAGAGGAGGAGACACCCGTTTCAACAAGAAGGCTTTCGAAAGCCGTGGGAATGTCTCATCAATCCGCCGCCAGATATCTCAGGGAGCTTGAAAAGGAGAACCTGGTTGAAACTGTCATGACGCCGAGGGGGCGAGTAGTAAAAATTTCTAGCAGAGGGCTGGAGCAGATTAAGCTTCACGCCGGCTCGGTGCTGTCGATAATAAACAGGGCTGACAAGGCATACGTGTTCACGGGTAAGGTTTTCACTGGGCTGGGCGAGGGCGCTTACTATGTTTCAAGGAAGCCGTATCTTGAACAGTTCTACTCTAAGCTCGGCTTCTACCCGTATCCTGGGACCCTTAACCTGAGGGTTGAGCAGTACATGGATCGGCTTCTGCTTGTTGAGAAAATGTCTAAGCCGCCGGTTTTCATACAGGGTTTCACAGACCATGAGAGGACCTTTGGAGACGGGTACTGCTACCCGGTTATCGTGAACAACGCCTACGAGGGGGCTGTAGTGAAAGCCTTGAGAACAGTCTACGACAACACTGTGATCGAAATAATCTCGCCGCACAACCTTAGGAAGGAGTTGAAGCTTAAGGATGGGGACCAGGTTACCTTCGTGTTCAAGACGGTTTCGAAAGGAAAAGAGTAAAAAAGCTTAAACTATGCTTCCCTAATCTTCTCTATAATCTTGCTCGTGCTCGTGTCGAAAAACTTCCTCATTCTGACAGCCCTAGTGTTTAGCCCAAGCCTGTTTAAAACCCTGATGGTCCTGTTCATGATGCTGGTCTGGTCGTAGCCGAACACTATAATATCTGGCTTAAGCCTCTTCAGAAACCACGCGATGTTCTTCTCAATATCGCCGCTCCTACCGATGTAGACTTGGTCAACCGGCTTAAGCCTGGAAACCATGAAAGCCCGGTGCCTGGCTCTGAACATGGGGCTCCTGCCCTTGCTCCTCCTGACGACGCTGTCGCACGCAACGATAACTAGGAGTCTCCCACGCCTACCCGCTAAACGCTTAGCCTCCTCCAGAAACCTTATGTGGCCCGGGTGAATAATGTCGAACACGCCCGTGGTAAGCACAATCCTGCTTCCCCTGCTCATACCTTGGTCTCCACCCTAAACCGGGTTCTCCACCGTCTATATAAAAGCCCTCCGGTTCAGAGGCTTCGACAATCCGACGCCTGTGCAAGCATTGTGATGAGCAGCCGGAGAACACTATATGGTTTGTTTAAACAAGCATGTGCACGCCCATCTTATAAAGCACGTGAAACATTTTCCATTTTTACGCTTAAATACTGCGAAGGAAAAATTTTTATTGCCCTAACTGTTGAAAAACACAGGGGCCCGTAGCTTAACCAGGTTAGAGCGGCGGGCTCATAACCCGTAGGTTGGGGGTTCAAATCCCTCCGGGCCCATCTTTAACGTTCTTCACCGTATTTTTTTACGATCGATAAGCCCTCAATAAAGGATTTAGATGTTTCAGCATGTCTTTTAAGAAGCTCGGCTCCTCTTGTCGAAATCCCTGTTTTCAGCAGCATGCTGGTATGACGGCCTTTATACTTTAAAGTTTTTATGAGGGGAAGCGGATTCTAGCTTTACGTGGTGGTCTGCATGACCATTAGACTCGGGATAGTCGGTTGCGGCAGTGTAAGCTGGGGGCATGCTAGGAGGCTTAGTTTGCTGGAGGAGGGGGAAGCGAGAATAACGGCTTTATGCGATGTTGACAGGAGGAGGGCTGAAAGACTCGGAAGGTACTTAAGCCTCTTCAGGAACATTAGCCCTGAACCCATTGCTTCAGACAAGGTTTTTGAAAACTATGATGATATGCTCAGTAAAGCTGAGCTTGACGCTGTAATCATTTGCACGCCGCACAGTCTGCACTGCGAGCAGACGGTGAAGGCTTTGAGGCGGGGTTTGCACGTGCTTGTGGAGAAGCCGATGGCCATATCTGTTAAGGAGGCTGAGGAGATGGTGGAAGAGGCTTCTAAGCGTAACCTTGTTCTGACAGTTGGGTATCAAAGACACTGTCAGCCAGAATACGTGTACGCTAGGAACAGGATTTTAAGCGGCGAGCTGGGCCAGCCTAGAATGATAGTTGGCTGGCTTGTTCAGAATCTTGTTGTAGCCGGCGGGTTTTACATGGATCCCAAGCTTTCTGGCGGAGGGCAGATTAAAGCCTCTGGAACCCACTTGATAGACATAATACTGTGGGTAACGGATACGGAGCCTGTAAGGGTTAAGGCGTTCACGGATAAGGCTGGTTTGCCGGTGGAGCTTTACGCTGTCATGGCTGTGGAATTGTCTAACGGCGCCTTAGCGTCAATAGCCATATCAGGCGGGCATCCGAGGCCGCATGCTGGTGTGACAGAGGAGGTTAGGGTTTGGTGTTCCAACGGGGCTGTGCATATTGTGGATGGGCAGGTCTATGTCGAGGATTCTGGATCAAACTCCACCAAGATTGATAGGGCTGTGCTCCCGAGCACGAGCCCGAACCCGGATGTGAACTTCGTTAGGACGATACTTGGAAGAGAGGAGAACCTGATTCCCGGCACCTGTGGATTGAGAGCTACGAAACTAGAGGAGATGACGTATATTGACGCTGGCAGCTAATACCTGGCAAGGGTTGAAGCTGCGGAAACAAGTGTTGGAGAAGAGATTCGCATAGGATTGAGCCTGCACGTGTCTAACCGTTAACAGAGGACGCGCGCTCTCAACTCGCATCGAAGGCTCTCCGCCTGTTTAATGAAACACTATTTCGCTGTCCCCTCGTAGACAGCCGCCAACAATAGTGGTAGGGCCAGCGTAACGTCCACGTGGACGAGTGCTATCGCCGCGCTCTCCCTCACCTTGTTCCAGGTTATTGCTTCCTCCAGTCTTGCTCCTGAGAGGCTCCCGTCGAACTCGTATGCTGTCGTCAACGAGACAACGTAGTCCAAGCCTCCTTTAAACTGGTTCCACCATATCGTGTGATGCTTGCTTATTCCTCCGCCGAGTATTAATGCCCCCGTCTTTTTAGAGGAGAACACGATGTCTGAAAGCTCCTTCATGTCTTTCAAAAGGTTTAGGGTGAACTCGTTTGTCTGCGAGAATATGAAGAGTTGCGTGCCGAATGCTGAGTCAACCAGCCCGGGCGCGTAGACAGGCACCTTCCTCTCGTATGCTGACCTGAGTATCGAGTTCCTGTCTCTCAGCCTCTTCCCAACCTCCTCGGCAAGCTCCCTGCTGCTGAAAACCTTCTTCTCCCTCGTTATCTCCCTTAACATCGGTATTGTGAAGGATTCGATTGTCGTCCCGTAGGAGCCCTGCGGTATGAGAATGTTGCCGAGCCTGTGAGTCTCCCTTTTCTTCAAATCCCTGTCGTTCATAATGAAGTCCCCCCTGTAATACTTGCTGATGCTTTTAGCAATATCATGGTCGAAGGTTCCGCCGGTGGTTATTATGATGTCGCACAGGCCCCTCTCAACCATTTCAGCAATAACTCCTCTCAACCCTGTTGAAACAATGTTCGCAGTCACAGATAGAAACTTGATGCACTCCTTGTCTCCAACCATTTCAAGAATAATGTTGTAGGCGTTGGCGAGCTGCGCTGCTTCAAACCCCCAACCCTGCCCCATTCTGTTCAGCAGCTCCGAGAAAGTTTTAACACCCTCCAGCCTATAGTCAACAATCTCCTTAGCGTTCATGCTTCAAAAAGTTCCAGGACCCTAGTTAAAAACTATTGGCTCCCCCAGTTACCTTTATATCCGAAGGAAGACGATAGGATGCAGCCTCATTTGACTCCTGAACCGCTGGATAAGGATGGGTTTCCACACCATATTTCAGACTTGGGAAGGCTTGTTGGAGGCAACGCCAGTATCCGCGGCTGGCTTTACGTTAAGAACACTGTTGGGAAACTGGTCTTCCTAAGGATCCGGGACTCCACAGGGGTTGTGCAGGTTGTCGTTAAAAAGGACAAGGTGGGCGACCAGGTTTTCGAACAGGTGAAAAGGCTGAAGAGAGAATCCTCTCTAATGATAGGAGGAGAGGTTAGAAAGGATGAGCGGGCCCCAGGTGGTGTTGAGCTTCTCGCTGAAAACGTTAGAATACAGTATCCCTCTCTGGAGGACTATCCTCTTAGGAAAAACCTGTCTCCGAACACCGTATGGAAATACCGTCACCTATTCATACGCGGCAGAACGATGAGCACTGTCCTGAAGCTCAGGTCGTCGCTTTCAACAATGCTAAGGGAGTGGCTTTTGGAACACGGATATTACGAGGTAAATGCTCCCTCAATAGTTACTGCTGCAACCGAGGGCGGCGCGAAAATGTTTGAAGTCAAGTATTTTGACAGGAGGGCTTTCCTGACCCAGAGCTCGCAGTTCTACCTTGAGGGAGCAATCTTCTCCCTTGAAAAAGTCTTCTGTTTTCAGCCAAGCTTCCGGGCGGAGGAGTCGAAAACCAGGAGGCACCTATCAGAGTACTGGCATCTCGAGGTTGAGGCAAGCCACATGAGTTTTCAGCAGCTTCTTCAGCTGGAGGAGGATATGCTCACAGAAGTAGTTGGAAGGTTCTGCGATAAGCATAATGAGGATATTAAAAGGTTTAACCCTGGTTTCAAGCCTTTCGAAAAACCTTTCAGGAGAATAACCTACACGCAGGCCGTCGAACTCTTGAAGAAAAGCGGAGTAAAGATAGAGTGGGGCTTGGACCTGGGCGTAAGGGAGGAGAGGATTATTGCATCCAGGGTTGGCCAACCGGTTTTCGTAACGCACTACCCTAAGGAGGTTAGGGCTTTCTACCATATGCCTGACCCGGAGAATCCTGAAGTCGTGCTGGCGGCAGACCTGCTGGTCTGGCCCTACGGGGAGATAATTGGCGGCGGGCAAAGGATAGACGATTACAATATTCTTGTGAAAAGAATAGTAGAGTCAGGCTATAATCCTGAGGACTATGCTTGGTACCTTGACCTCAGGAAGTACGGATCGGTACCGCATTCAGGCTTCGGCTTAGGGTTCGAGAGACTCCTAGCCCACATTCTAAGGCTGCCCAGCATAAGGTATGCAGTCCCATACCCTAGGACGCAGACAATAGTCTACCCCTGAGAGAAGTTGAAATGAGCCTCCCAAACTATTACATCCCGCTTAAGAAGGCGGTTGAAGATTTTCTGAAGGAGGAAGGGTTGACAATAGCAGACGTGGTGGCGGTCATGGATGAGGATAAGGGAAGCATCGTTGAGAGCCTGCGGAAAAGGTGTGCAATATCCTTCAGAACCGAGAGGCTGCTCCTCGAGAAGCTGACGAGTAAACAGCTCAACCTACTCGTGTTCGTAATACAAGTGTTCTACATAATCAACATGGGGGGAACGTACAAGGGGTTCATAATACACCCGGAGAGAGAAAACATTGTATCGGGGCAGAAGGTTACGGAGGAAGGGTTGAGGCAGGTCATGAAGGCCCTGGAGCTTCCAAGCATAGAGTAATCTTAAGCATCGTGGTAGAAACACTAAGCCAGGTTTTCAGAGAAACCCGGAAAACATGTTTCTCCGGCCTCGAAAAAGAGTCTTTAAGCCAATGCTTCAGACAAAAATTTAAAAACGGAGTTCCCTATTTGGAGAAGGAAAGCCGGAGTAGCTCAGATGGCTAGGCCCCGGGAGCTAAAGCGCCAGAACCCTGAGAGAAAGGGTTTCGAGACTCATAATCTGGAGGCCGCGGGATCGAGACCCGCCTCCGGCATTCTTCAGAGTAGAAAGCGTCTACGCTTCCTCTCGCAATAAACCAAGGTTTACTATTCTAACGCGTGCTACGCCCCCAGGATTTAAGAAGATGCTGGGCATGACGGCCAAACTTTTAAAATAGGCTTCAAAGCCAAGCCGGATTACTTCTCTAAACATATTCATTCAACCTGCGTTGGAAGTTGAGCAAAATATTTTTAAATTACGGAGGGGAAAAAGGCCCGGCGGGGGCGTCTGCTAGCTTGGTCGAGGCTCCGTGGCTTGGGTGGCGTATTTCAAGGATGGGAAAATAAGAGCCCGAGACCCCACGAGACCTGGGTTCGAATCCCAGCGCCCCCACATGTTCAAACATTAAGCCGAGTCTTTGAACCTGCCTAAGAAGTCTTAAACATGGTGGAGTCTTATTGTTAGACACGTGGGGGCGCCCGGATTTTCGGCACCACTTAGGCGCGTTCGAACCGGGATCGCATGGGCCCGAGCCATCTAGCCGCTTTTTTTCTGAAGCCTACCAAGTTAGCCGGTTTCCCTCTGGGGAAACTTTTAGCCCACGCCCCCGCCCCTTAAGGCTTGCTTCAGCCAACAGGCTTAAAAGCGTTTCGTTAGCAGGTGCTTTTCATGTTCTACGGCTGCTTGAAAACAAGTCCGGTTGATGAGACGAGGGAACAGGATGCGGGCCATACGCTTATGTAATGGCGCGAGTATTAAACGCAGGGTTAAACGAAGCCGGGGTCAAAAAGGTTTTGAGGAAGTTTCTCTTGACGAGTTTTAACAAGCTTGTTTTTCCCCAGCCTGATGGTAAACGCGGCTTTTACATAGGGAAACGGAAGGGTTAGCCTGAGCATTAAGTTAAAATAGTTTTACTTTACAACTCAAAATTATTATCAAGATGGAAGAAGAGAACAAGAGTTTCAAAGCGTTAAGCGAGATCTTTAAAGCGCTGGGTTTTCCAGTGCGAGTGGAAATACTGAAAATACTGGAGAAGAATCCGCTTAGATACAGTGAGCTGATGAGAACGGTTAGGCTCGACAGGTTTAGCGACGCCGGGAAGTTCGCATACCATTTAAGCAAGCTCATGGAGAACGGTTTGGTCGAATACAAGTCGGAAAGCAAGATCTATGTAATAACTCCACTCGGCAAGGATGTTTTGAACCATGCTATGAATCTTTTTGAGTCGCTTAGAAAGAAGGAGAATGTTCTGCTCGTCAGGAGGACTGATTCCTCCATCGAGCTTTTTGAGAGAAAGAGGATTGAAGAATGCCTAATCAGGGAGGCTGGGATGGATCAGGATACCGCTGAAACAATAGCTTTAGAAATAGAGGAAAGACTGTATTCGCTCGGAGTGAAGTATTTAACTGCGCCTTTGATCAGAGAGTATGTTAACGCATTCCTACTAGAAAAGAAAATGGAGAGTTACAGGCACAGGTTAACGAGGCTCGGGTTGCCTGTGCATGATGTGAGTGAACTAATATCCGTCAGAAGAAACCTCGATGATGTTTTGAATGAGGCTGGAGAGGAAGTGTTGAGGCAGTATGCTTTTCTTGCAAAACTGCCGAGGGAGATTGGTGACGCGCATCTCAGTGGAGTGGTTAATATAAACCATTTGTCCAGCTTCATGTTCAAGCCCGATGAGCCTGTAAATTCCCTAACAAGCCTCAGCCTTCTGAAGACCTACTCTTACATGCCGGTTTCGGAAAGCCTCTTGTCGTTTAAACAGGTTGCGTGGAAGCTTGTTGAAGCACTTAGCAGTTCCTCTATGCATACAAACAGTCTCCTCATAGATGACGACGACTCTAAACTGATTGAGGAACTATTGCTAAGCATCGCGATAAGCCAGACGAGGTGGAACATTATTTTAGACGCTAAGCTGGAATCGACAGCGCTCGAGCTTTTAGAGAAGCTGGGTGAAATGGCTGAGAAGATTGTTTTATCCAATTTTTCTCTCTCACTCGTCGGTTACGACAAGAAGGTTTTTGAAGAAGACTTCGCGGGTGGTTTAATGAAATATTTAAGCTCCGGGGGTGCTCTCGTAATAACCAGTTCAAACACATGCCCTACTCACCATTTTCTAGTCCTCAACGAGGATGCTGACAACTATGTTAGGTCAGGCATCCTAGGTTCCATAAGTCTTAACCTGCCCCGTATACTTGAGAATTCCTCCTTCAAAGAGGATGTTTTCTGGAAAAGCCTTGACGATACAGTGAATAAAATCATAGAGGCTTTCGAGCTTAAGAGGGAAAGCCTGAGAAGCTTCATAGATAGCAGGAAGCTCCCTCCCTTATCCAGCAGGGTTAACGAGGAAGCATACTTCATCGTGGAGAAAGGTTGTTCGATAATAGAGTTGACAGGCCTTTATGATGCTGCCTGCAGGCTCAGCAGTCCTCAGGATATTACCAACGGTTTTTCCGAGGCAGAAAGAATCGTTAAAAAGGTGAAGGAGTCTGTCTACAAAAACTCTAGGAGGGGCAGCAGTACTGTCGCCAGCCTAGTAAGCCACGAGGAGGCTGCGCGAAGATTTCAGGGGAACAAGGAGGGTCGTGTGAACATTTTCCCCAGGAGCATTGCGTTTGAAGAATGGCTCAGGTTTGAGTCCAGGTTGAAGAGCCTGACGCCCGAGTCTAATGTTATTCTTCTGCAAAATTTAGAGGAGCTTGGAAGCGTGAGGAAAGCCGGCAAGACGACTATTCTCATACATTCCCCGAAAATTATGTGTGTGAACTGCGGAAGAATATGTTCGGCTGATGAAGATAGATGCCCATGCGGATCCTATTTAAGAACCGCTTTTTAGCCGACAGAAAAATTTTAATAGTGGAGTGCATTTCCCCCTTCTGTTACCGGCCATAGGAGCTGTGGAAACACCCGTACAGGGGAAACCCGCGGAACCGTTCCGAACACGGAAGTTAAACACAGCTCCGTTTCAAACAGTAGTGTGGTCTTCGGCCACGCGAGGTTTGAGAGCCGGTAACCTCCTCAGGTTTATGTTAATCGAACGTAAAATTCTTGTGAAAGGCTTAAATATTCTCTGCAGATATCCCTCGCGTAAAAATATGCAAACGCCCTTATTCCTGGGACAGGACAATACGGGCATCGGCTACATAATCAACATAGTTTACATGATGATGTTTCTAATACTTGTTTTCTGGGGTGAAAAAATACAGACGATGATCCGTCTTCGCGACATCGAGTATGCTCTTGAGAGGCTGCGTTTAATGAGAGACGAGTCTGTCAAGTTCACTAAGGATAAACTGAAAAAGTATGGAGCGGAGGAGATAAACCGCTTCCTGGATAATTATTTAGAATTCGTCACCATACCTCCGGTTGACATGGATCCTGCTGGAGTGGTTTGGAAACTAGACCACATAGTTAAGACGGCTGAGGACAGGGTCAGGGGTGAAATAAAACAGATAATCCCGAATCTCGATGAAAGCCAGGTTTTAAACATAATGAATCTTTTCGAAGCATCCTACGCTTTAAACTACTACTATAAGGTTGTGAGGCACTACTATATTCTAAGCAAGAAGACTTCGAGCTACATTCTGATAATACAGCTGCAGGCTATTCTCCCGCAGGTGATGATGGAGGCTGAGGCATACCTGGGGGCGCTGCAAGCGTTTTCAAGCGGCCAGCCTATTGGGGACGGAGCCGGGGCGCTTGTAGCTGCACGCCTAATGAGGGGGGGAGACCTAATAGGTATTGAGAAGGATAACGTGTACACGGTTAAGAACATTCAGGGGAGGAAAGTATATTTCATGAAGGCTAAGGGGCCTGGGGGGGCTGTGGGCACGCCCGGAGACGCCCTCATGAAGCTTAGCGAAGCAGAGAACTTCAAGATGATATTCATGGTGGACGCTGGGCTTAAACTAGAGGGTGAGAAAACCGGAAGCGTTGCTGAGGGCGTTGGAGCAATCATCGGAGGAATAGGAACTGAAAAATACAAGATCGAGGAGGTTGCAACCAAGAAAACAATCCCCCTCTACGGGATGATTATAAAAATGTCTTTAAAAGAAGCCATAACACCCATGACTAAGGATGTGCTTAACGGTGTGGAGGAGGCGCATCAGTTGCTCTTAAAAAGGATAGTTGAGAAATCTTCTGAAGGAGATGCGGTGATGGTGATAGGTGTGGGTAACACCATGGGCATTGCCCAATAGCAGGAGGAGGAAAAGAAATGGAAAAAAGCCCGGCTAACCTTCTCGTCCCGTTCTACTTCTTCCTGCTTGGACTGCTGATTCTTTTCTCGCTGATTCTGCTTGTTCAGGGAGTTACTGCAGCCGGTAGGAATGATAGTGTGACGAGCATGCTTTTCGTAATGACCGGCGCAACCGGGCTGGTGTCAACATTCTACATGATAAGAAGATACCAGGTCAGCATGCAGAAAATGTTGAAGGAGAGAAAAATAGTTGCTTTAACCGTTGAAGAATGCTCTAAATGCAGCTATAGGGCGGTTAGGCCCTTCCGCGAGGGAGACTACGTATACGGATACGGTGAAGAATGCCCCCGATGCCCTAAAGGTGCTGCTGACACTAGTACTGAAAACAGAATGGTGATCACATCGATATACCTGGAGGGTGGACGGCAAGAGGAGCGTTACTAGCCAGTTTCAGAAGTCAGGTTTATAGCGGAATCCTCAAGTATTAAAAAAGTATCCTCAGCCTGCGCTATTTTCCTCCTGCTTCTCTCAACCAGAACCGGGTATGAAACCAGGTTTTTCTTCAAGTCTTCAAGAATCCCTGTGAAGACGCTCCGATCAGCTTTCCCAAAGAGGCTTGAAACCCATCTTTCGCAGAAGGGCAGGGTCCTGAACGAACTCTGCATTCTCCCAACCTCGCTGCTGAACCTTCCCCTGTAGTCGATAGGAAACTGTTTGAAACGATATATGTAGACATGGTTGGCCTCGCCGACCTCGCCGGCGCCGTCGGCAAGCGTTACGAAGGGCTCTATGGCGACAACCATGTCTTTTCTAAGCCTCTCCACACTGAATGTTTTAAGATTAGGAATCGACAATCCTGCGTGAAGATTGAAGCGGTCTATCTGGTGGCCGGTCAGGTTTCTTATCACCCTGAAGCCTTTCGACTTGACGAGGCTTTCAACAGCCTCGCCGATCTGGCTGATTTTAACGCCGCTTCTAAGTATTCCAGATGCTTTTTCAACGCTCTTCTCAGCAGCCTCAACCATTTCCCTATCCTCTTGCGAAAGCGGTATTGTGAACGCAGTGTCAACTATGCAGCCGTCAACGTGAACACCAAGATCCACTTTAACTATTGAATGCGGGGGGATTTCGCCTTCAAACCCTGGGGGCGGTGTGAAATGCGCTGCCACCTCGTTCAACCCGATGTTGCAGGGGAACGCCGGAAGGCCGCCAAGCTCCCTGATGCGTCCCTCTATCTCGTCGCACAGGTTAACCAGCTTAACGCCGGCCTTGACCCATTGACGCGACTCCCTCTTAACCCTCCTAGCTATTTCCCCTGCAGCCAAATATTTTTCCTTCTCCTCCTCGTTCAAAGCCCAGTTCTCCGGTTACGGAAAGGCTTTAAATGGGTTTCCGGTAGTCAGGAAGCATTGTTAAGAGGAAGACAGTGATACTGGGAGGTACTTTCGACAGGTTCCATAAGGGGCATATGTTTCTCCTAGGGCTGGCGGCAACTATCGGGAGGGAAATCGTTGTCGGGGTCTCGTCGGACGAGTTTGCAAGCAGCAAGCCCCACAGGGTGGAGCCTTTCAAAGAGCGTTTTGAGAAGGTTTCAGGGTTTCTGAAGAGCGTTGGTTGTAGGAGGTTTAAAGTGGTTAAGCTGGATGATTTCGCAGGGCCTGCGAAAGACCTTAGAGGGGGTGTTCTCCTAGTTACTTCCGACAGCCTGAAAAGAGGCCTGCTTATCAATAGGATCAGGGTTGAAAGAAGCCTGCCTCCCCTCGAAATCCTTCTGGCGCCGCTGCTGGAAGCCGAGGACTCTAGGCCCTTGTCGAGCACAAGGGTTAGAATGGGCAGGGTTGACGAGAAGGGTTTTTTAAAAGCTTAAAAACACTTAGGCATATTTTCTAAGCAAGCCGTCCGAAAAGCGGATCTAACTGAGCATAGGGCTTGGACTCTGCTGTGAGGGAGGAGGACCCAGGACGGCGAAAACGAGCTCGGTGGAAAGAGGCCTCGGAGCATGCGGAAGCATGTCTATGAAAAAGGATGTCAGACCGAGCTTAAAACTCCTCATACGCTGATTTGCTTCTGATAAAACTAGCTATTCCCTCAACTTCCTTAGCACAGCCGCCTAAAGCCTGTCTAAGCCTAACCTTATACTCGGTGTTCACCCTGACTCTTCCGGAGCAGATTCTCCTTATTTTCACGCTGTGAGCCCGCCCCCTTCTGTCGAAATCCGTTAAAACCACGACCTCTGAAAACTTTCCTTTTTCAAGCCAATCGGTGCTCGCCAGCCTCATGAAGCTTCTTAAAGTCATTATCCTGGTTTTAACGCCGAGCTTAAGCAACGCCTCCCTGTCCTTAGGGCCCTCCACGACTATGAGCTGCCCAACATCCCCCAGGTTCAGGTCCTGAACAATCCTGTTCACGGACTCTATGGAGACAGGGCGACGCGTATTCGAGGCTTTCCTAACCGTCCTCCTAAACCTTGGCAATAGCGCCTTGTTAGACCATGGTTCCTAAAATAAAAAGTTTATATCCTCTTCGAATGCGCGGAATTACGGTGATGCTTAATGAGGTTTGAAGCATACTTATTCATAGTGGGAAGGAGGCTTGGTGCGGATGGCGTCTGAACAGCCTCTACCTGTTTCGAAATACGTGATCAGAGTGGAGTTTGAAGTCGAGGGAGTTGTGGAGAGAATCTTCTTAAAAATAGAAGATTCCCGCAGAAACATGACATTATAGGGGCGATATTTGGGCAGACCGAAGGTCTGTTCGGAGACACCCTCGACTTGAAGAAGCTCCAGAAAAGCGGGAAGCTTGGAAGAATAGATGTTGAGCTAAAAGTAGAAAACAAGAAAACGGTTGGGACAGTGACGATTCCTAACAATCTCGACCAGCCTACTGCAGCACTTTTGGCTGCAACGCTGGAAGGCATAGAGAGGGTTGGACCCTACGACTCCCGGTTTAAACTGATCGGGGTTGAAGACATAAGGGAAGAGAAAAGAAGAAGAATCATGGAGAGGGCTAAGGACATTATGCAGAGATGGTCGGCTTCTCAGAGAAGCGAGGTGATTCAAATGATAAGCCAGGTCAGCGAGGTTAGCGACGTTGGGAAGATAGTTAGTCTTGCGGCTGAAGTTGAAGGCGGGCCCGAGGCGGAGACGGGCGATACCCTGTTCATCGTGGAGGGGAGGGCTGACTTAACAGCCCTTCTCAAGGCTGGTGTTAAGAACGTTGTTGCAACAAACGGTGTGAATATTCCTCAATACGTGGTCAGCCTGACTAATAGGAAGAAAGAGGTTACGGTGCTTGCTGACGGCGACAGGGTTGGCGACATGATTGTCAGAGAACTTCTGAGAAGAGGGGCGAAAATAGATTATGTCAGTAAGGCTCCGCAGGGCAGGGAGGTGGAGGAGATGAAGCCGATTGAAATCCTAGACTTAATCAGCAGGAGAATCGATGCTAAAACCTTTCTCGCCACCTCGTATGCGGTGGCCAAGCAGGTTGCTCCAGAAAACCTTTTGAACGCGGTGAAGACGCTTAAGGATAGGGTTAGGGAAACCTTTACAGCAATCCTTTTAGATGATGAGGGGGAGATCGTTGAGGAGATCCCTGTGAACCAGCTTTTCGACAGGCTGAGCGAGCTTGATAATGTTGCCGGAGTTATTTTCGACGGAATAGTTTCTCAGAGGCTTTTAGACTTAGCCTGCAGCAAGAATGTGAAAATCATAGTGGGAGAGAGAATAGGCTCCGTGGAGAAGATGCCTAAGGAAATTGTCGTCAAGACCCTTGACGAACTAAAGTAGGCTTCAAGCTGCGGCACACACTTAAGCCATGCTGCACGCTACGCCTCCGTGGACAATGCTGTGATGAAATCCTTGTTGAGCTCTATGAACGAGTCGCCCCATTTAAACTTCGAAAGAACCCCTAAGGCTTGCTCCGGAAACCCGAGTATGAAGAGGGCTGCTGCTAAGGCTTCGGCGCTTGAAAGAATGTTTGGGGCACCGTAGTTAACGGGGTTCGCTGCTATCAGCCTCGGGAGCCTCCTCTGGAAGGGTGATTTAAGAAGATGGAAAACACTGTTATCCGGGGATTTCCACGAGGTGTCTATAACGGTTATTCCATGCCTCACTGCAACATCCTTGTCCCCTGGTGAAAGCGTAGCCGTGGACTCAGGGTTTAAAACTATCGAGCGCCTAGGAACCTGAGAGATTTTCGAGACAACCCTAATCATACCGTGCTTCTTCAAAACCAAGGTTGTGCACTTCCTAGGATCATCCTCATGAAAATGAAGAGCGTACAGGCGGGGGGGATGTTGAGAGTAACCCCTTTTCTGTTCGAGACGGGATTCGACTGAGCGGCCCACCTGGCCATCATGCGGGTGACTCATCTGGCCTATTCGGCCTTGCTTGCTACAGGCTGAGCGCGTTTCACGCCCGTTCCGGGGGTCGTCAGAACCCCTCATCCACATTCCTCCCAGAAGGGCTTCGTTTCTGTCTCAGCCTAGGGGTCTCCCCCTGCGCCTCACGACGCTGTAGCACCCGCATCAAGAAGGGAGTTTCCTCAGACCCTTGGAGGGCCCGGCACCCGTCCTTCAACTTCCCCCCTGCCCGAAGCATAGCTGCCAATAAGGCTTAAAAAATTTTGCGTAGAAGCGTCACAGGCAGGTTTTCACCTGTTCCAGCGAGAGTGGTTAACCGTGTACCTCAGGCTATTGGGAGAGGCGGGCTGAGCACCTCGGACGTTAATCCTTGGTGCTTACACCCCCACCCCATCAACGGAGTCTTCTACTCCCGCCCTCGACTGGGGTCAGGCTGGTTGCCCAGCCCTACACCCCAGGTTGGTCGCCTATTTTCGGGAGTGGCTTCGGGCTTAGATGCTTTCAGCCCTTATCCACAACGGCGCAGCTGCCCGGCGTCTACCCTGCTGGATAACCGGTAGACCGGAGGCCGCGACACCCAGTTCCTCTCGTACTGAGGACATCTTGCCCTCAGGCGACCAGCACTCCCAGCAGATAAAGTCCGACCTGTCTCGCGACGGTCTAAACCCAGCTCACGTTCCCCTTTAACGGGCGAGCAGCCCTACCCTTGGCGGCTTATGCACCGCCAGGATGGGAAGAGCCGACATCGAGGTACCAAACCGCGGGGTCTATGGGAACTATCGCCCGCGACGAGCCTGTTATCCCTGGGGTAACTTTTCTGCCAGCTTCGGCCCCCAGCTGTGGGGACACGAAGGTTCGCTAAGCCCGGCTTTCGCCCCTGGTTCTCCTGATGTGCGAGAACCAGTCAGGCCGGCTTTTGGCTTTGCCCTCTACGACGGAGTTCTGACCCGTCTGAGCCGA
>JAWCMB010000012.1:14840-37571 GCA_038850115.1 Thermoproteota archaeon | reverse complement strand
AGGTCTCAGTAATAGGAGTGGGCGCTTGGCAGGCCAGTGGGAAAGCCTGGGGCACTGATGTTGAAGACGACCAGATAGTGAAGGCGATGGTCAGGGCTCACGAGCTTGGGGTAAACCTTATAGATACGGCTGAAGCATACGGCGGAGGCCATTCTGAGGAGGTTGTTGCGAGAGCAATAAGGGAGATCGGCAGAGAGAACCTCGTCATCGCCACAAAGGTTCACGGTGGACACTTAAGGTATAACGATGTTTTGAAGGCTGCTGAGCACAGTTTAAGGAGACTTGGAGTAAGGGAGATAGACCTCTACCAGGTTCACTGGCCTGATCCTTGGGAGCAGGTCCCGTTGAAGCATACCATGCGTGCAATGGAGAGACTCTACAAGGAGGGTAAGATAAGGGCAATCGGCGTCAGTAATTTTGCCGTCAGGGACCTTGAGGAGGCGAAGAGGCATTTGTCTGAAGCAAGCATTGTTTCAAACCAGGTTAGGTACAACATGTTGCAGAGAGAGATTGAGGAGGAGGTTGTGCCTTATTGCAGGAGGGAGAACATAACGATAGTCGCGTACAGTCCTCTGGCGCAGGGAGCGTTAACAGGAAAGTATAGTTTAAGCAACAAGCCTTCTGACGATATTAGAAGGGGGAATAGGCTTTTCACGGATGAGAACCTTAGGGAGATAAGCCGTCTTCTGAAAGCCTTGGAGAAGATCTCTGAGAGGAGAAGTAAGACTGTTGCTCAGGTTGCTATGAACTGGCTGCTTAGAGAGGGGAACGTTGTCCCGATACCTGGTGCAAAGAACCCTAAGCAGGCTGAGGAGAATGCTGGTGCAGCAGGCTGGAGGCTCAGCGAACAGGAACTCATGGAGATAGACGGTGTTCTAAAAACTGTTTCAATGGATTTCTTCTAAAGGCAGGCGTTGAATCCGTTCAAGCGGCCTCTTCTTATTTCAACTTTTTATCAGCCGAGCCCCCAATTATTTTAAGGAAGGATAATCCTGAAATAAGCCTTCCAGCCGCAGATATAAAGTATCCTGCTTGAAGGCTCAGCTGCCTTCCAAAATACAGGCTTACGAGTTCAGCCGTGTTCCCTCCGACCGCTGAACCCGTGAAGTATGATATTCCTGTGATCATGTTGTATATTGAGGTCAGCTCCCCCACGTGGTCTTCGGGAATGATATCTAGAATATATGGAAGGATTGTCGCGTTACCAACGGCTAACATGAAGCCGAGGAAGATGCTTAACACAACTATGTGGATAAAACTTTTGGCGAAACAATACACTAATGGTACTGCAGTTAATGAAACGTAATAGATGACTATCAAAGGCTTTTTACCTTTCGAAATAGCGAGGCGCCCCATTAAGGGCTGTGCAATGAGTGTGACAATGGTTTGAACCACGGAGATGGCTCCGACCTCCGTCATGCTCAGGTTAAGTATTACTGCGGTGGTGACGGTGAAAAGGGGCCATGCAAAGGACATGAAGAAACCCTGTATTGCTGAAAGCTTTAGGAAAAGCTTGAAATCACTGTTCGCGTTTATTAAACTGGGGATATCGGACATTCTGAATATTAGTGGGATGTTTTTTAGGCTGAGTTTCTTAACCCTGGTCTCCTTTATCTTTAAGAGGATTATGGATCCAGCTAGACCAAGGATGGTGGCTATTACGGAGGGTATTATGATTTTCCCCTCGAAGTAGTCTATGAGCCATCCTGCGAATATTGTTGCAACCAGGCTTCCTAGGAGTGAGGCGACGTTTATGTTCGATACTACGAGGCTTCTGAAAGAGGGTTGCGTTGTTTCACTTAAAAGCGCATTCCAAGCCGGGATTGACGCGGAGCTCAAGAGAAACTGTAGTGCAACGAGCATAAGGAATATCTTGGGCTCAGTTGTTAAAGCTACCGGTATCCAGATAAGAGACGCGACGATACTCGTCGCAACTATGATGCTGATTCTTCTCTCAAGCATGTCGCTGAGCCTTCCCCAAGGAACCTGGAGGCTATTGCTGAAAAGGTTGTTGAACGAATACATCCAGCCTATTTCACTGGTAGAAGCCCCGATTCTGGCGGCATAGACGTATATGAACGGGGAAACCATGCTGTTGCTGAGAGAGCTGGCGAACGCCCTGCCGTATATCGGTGTAAGCTTCCTCCTGTTCTCGTCACCAATCATTAAAACCATCAGGAGTAAACCACCAATTATTTAACTCTACCTGCTTAAAATAAGATTACAGTAAACCTTATTAAAAACCGTTTTTACCCGTGGGGTTAAAATGAGCAGGATTAGAGTAGGCATAGTTGGGTGCGGTGGAATCGCTAGGGGAACGCATGCTCCCCACTATAAGAAGATCAGTGATGTTGAAATCGCCGCGTGCGCTGATATAGATGTTAATGCTGCGAGAAGCTTGGCTGAGGAGTTTAAAATACCTAAGTACTACACGGATTTCAACGAGATGTTTGAGAAGGAGGAGCTTGATGCAGTAAGCGTCTGTACGCCGAACATGTTCCACAAGGATCCCACGGTTGCAGCGTTGAAGGCTGGTGCGCATGTTTTAACTGAGAAACCCATGGCTGGGAACCTTAAGGATGCGTTAGAGATGTATGAGGCATCTAAGAAAACAGGTGGGATCCTTATCGTAGGCTTCCAGACGAGGTTTATGCCTGATTTGAACATTCTAAAGAATATCGTGAGCTCGGGGGAGCTTGGCGAAGTCTACTATTCAAGGGCATTAGCGTTAAGAAGATGGGGCATACCGCCTAGGAGTACCTTCATCAGTAAGGCACTTGCTGGAGCCGGCCCGTTGTTCGACATAGGTTGCTATGCAGTTGACCTCACAATGTACATTATGAATTTTCCTAAACCTAAGTCTGCTTTCGGAGTATTATACACCAAGTTTGGCAATAATCTTGGACTGGCTAAGAGGGGATGCTGGGGTGGAACATGGAGCCCAGCGGAGTTTGAGGTTGAGGATAATGCTTTTGGCATGGTCAAGTTTAGAAACGATTTCACGATGCTTCTCGAGACAAACTGGGCCTCGTTCATAGATAAAGACAGGTTCGGCGTTGAATTACTCGGGACGAACGGAGGAGCTCAGCTCGACCCATTTGAAATATATAAGGAGATTCAGGGGGTTAGGGTGACGATAAGGCCTCAGGACCCGATGCCTAAAGCAGACATATATGAGATGAGGATTCAGAAATTCGTACAATCAGTTAAAGAAGGCAGGCCCCTTTTCTCGCCCGCCATTGAAGGACTTAGGGTTCAAGCTATTCTTGAAGCAATCTGCAGGTCTGCATTAGAGGGCAGGGAAACGCCTGTCGAATGGGATTTCTAAAAATCCTTAAGCGAATGAGCCGTAAGCAAAAATATTCTCAGGCTCCGAACCGGTTAGTTCGTTTTAAACTTTTTGAACCAAATATTCTTTTATGGATTCTGCTGCAATTAACCCGGATTTCAAAGCTGGGCCTATTAGTGAGGGTCCTGACTCTACATCCCCCGCTGCGAAAACACCTTTCTTACTGGTCCTCCTCTTACTGTCTACGATTATCCTACCGTCCTCCATCACACGTATTTCGTCGGAATACTTCTTGAAGGGAGGTGTTGAACATCCTCCTGTTGCCACTATTACTGAATCCACTTCAAAAGCCTTCTCTGAGCCTGGAACAGGTATTGGCGAGGGCCTGCCGCTTCCGTCAGGCGGCCCAAGCGTCATATCTATGGTTATAATTTGCCTAACCCTTCCCTCCTCACCCTTGAAACCCACTGGCGCCTTAAGCTCAACTATTTTGACACCTTTTTCCTCAAGCATCTTAAGCTCCTTCTCGCCAGCCGGGGCCTCCTTCCTAGTTCTTCTATAGACAAGGTAAATCTCATTAACACCGATTTCAAGCGCTAGGAGTGCGGAGTCGACGGCTGTTAAGCCTGCTCCGATAACTGCTACGGATCTCCCTAGGCTCGGGAGGCTTGAGGGAGGAGAATACCCGAACCTAGCTAAGTAGTATTTCACGATATACGGTGCTGCGTGGAAAACCCCTTGAAGGTCTTCCCCCTCAACTTTAAGCCTGCGCGGCTCCCATGCTCCTGTCGCTATTAGGACTGCATCATACTTCTCAACGAGCTCGCTGAAATCCACGTCGAAAAGCTCTGAGTCGTGAACCTTCTTGCCAAGATGAAAGTAAACTCCTTTCTCGGCAAGCTCCTTCACACCCTCCCTCACCCCTCTCTTCGGAATCCTAAACTCGGGGATGCCGAATAAGAGTAGGCCGCCTGCCTCAGGCAGCATATCGTAAACATCTACCTCAACCCCCTCGCAGATCAAGGAGCCAGCTGCAGTCAGCCCCGCTGGCCCAGCCCCGATTATCGCAACCCTCCCCTTTACGCGCGCGGTTGTTTCCCTACACCTGAGGAATCTCAAGGCGTTTTCAGGATTAACTCCGGTCCTAAAAACTTTTTGGATTTAGATATGCTTTTCCACGCTCTTCTTTGAAAGAAATGCTTATTACAGGGTTACCGGGATTTCCGCCATGCGTACAAACTACATTTTTGTGACTGGCGGGGTGATCAGCGGGATAGGAAAAGGTATTACCGCAGCCTCGATCGGGAAAATCCTCCAGGCAAGAGGTTATCGCGTGACGGCTGTGAAAATAGATCCGTACCTAAACTATGATGCTGGCACCCTTAGGCCAACGGAGCACGGCGAGGTCTGGGTTACTGAGGACGCTGGAGAGATAGATCAGGATCTTGGTCATTACGAGAGGTTCCTTGACATAAATATTCCTAAGAAGAACAATATTACAACCGGCCAGATATATGGGGCGGTTATCGAGAGGGAGAGGAGGGGGGAGTACCTCGGCAAGACTGTTGAGGTTATTCCACATATAACTGATGAGATAAAAAACAGAATAAGGGCTGCGGCCGAGGGGGCGGGCTTCACCATCGTTGAGATAGGTGGGACAGTCGGAGAGTATCAGAGTGAGATCTACTATATGGCTGCAAGGATGATGAAGGCTGACGGTGACAGAGTGATATTCATACATGTAGCGTATCTGCCTATTCCTAAACACTTGGGGGAGATGAAGACTAAGCCTGTTCAACAGTCTGTCGAGAGGCTCGGCGAGCTGGGCATACAGCCTGACTTCATAGTCTGCAGGTCTGAGGAGCCGATAGACGATGTTAGAAGGGGCAAGATATCGATATTCTGCAACATTCCTAAGGATTATATTATTTCAAACCCGGATCTCAAGAATGTTTACGAGCTTCCGCTGGTTTTCGAGGAGCAGAGCCTGGGTGCGAAGATTCTCGCGAAGTTCGGGATGGAGCAGAAGGAGCCTAGGCTGGAAGACTGGAAGGCTTTTGTGAACGCTTTAAACACTGCAACCGAGGAGGTCAGGGTCGGGATAGTGGGTAAATATTTTGAAACAGGCGAGTATAGGCTTCCCGACGCCTACATATCGGTCATAGAGGCTGTGAAACATGCTTGCGCAGCGGTTTTCGTCAAGCCTGCTCTAAGGTTCATCGACTCAGTAGATTTCGAGGAGAATCCTGAAAACCTTTCCAAGCTTGAAGAACTAGACGGGATGATAGTTCCAGGGGGATTTGGATCGAAAGGCATTAGGGGGAAGATAATGGCTATAAGGCATACTAGGGAGAAAAAGATTCCTTTCCTAGGGTTATGCCTTGGGCTTCAGCTGGCCGTGGTAGAGTATGCGAGGAACATTGCTGGTCTCGAGGATGCTGATTCAACCGAGTTCAACCCTAATACGTCGCATCCAGTGATAGACATTCTGCCGGAGCAGAGGGAGGTGCTTAAGGATTCGAGATACGGGGCTTCGATGCGACTCGGCGCGTTCCCCGCAGTTTTGAAGTCAGGCACGCTTGTTTCAAAGCTCTACGGTAATGCGGCGGTTGTTTACGAGAGGCATAGGCATAGGTACGAGGTTAACCCTGAATACCACAGTACTTTGCAGGAGCATGGGATGATTTTCTCAGGCGTATCTCCAGACGGCAGGCTTGTAGAATTCATAGAGGTTGGCGGCCACCCGTTTTTCGTGGCAACGCAGGCACATCCGGAGTTTAAATCGAGACCTTTAAAACCCGCGCCCCTGTTTAAAGGCTTCATAGAGGCCTGTATGAGGAGAAAATAGCTTAAGCTTTTCTCCAAGCATGTTCTATGTAGCTGGAGAAAGATTGTTTCCAAACCTGTTGCCGGTTCTGGTTCCATCTCCTTCAATACGTCTGATTTTCTTCAGAAGCCTCCATTACCTCGATTTTCTCTCGAGTGTGCAAGAAGCTTAAAGATGAGTTGGTGCATGAGAGTGTTAAAATCGTTAGGGGTAGCTGGCTCCAGCTTTTCCGAGTTATGTTAATAAATCACCCGCCGTAGTGTTATGCCATGCCGTACTTTGCAGACCTCTTGCTTCAGGAGCTTCGTTCAAAGAGGGAAGAGGTGTTTACAGTGTTAAAGACCTCAGGGGGTTTCTTGGAAAAGTATAGGGAGCTTTTCAGCAGGAGATGGCTTCAGCTTGATGGCATTGAGGAGAGTCTTGGAAGCGTTTATGCTGTGGATAGTAGCAACGACGAAGCCGCGTTATCCGGCGGGGGAGTCATATTGTTCACTAGGTCACTGGCCTTAGCGCCTAATGGTCACGAGGTTAGGAAGCTTAGGCTCGACGCATTCTATCCTAAGCGTGTTCAAATGTACGAGGAGTATTGCCGGCTGATCAGGGAGTACATGGAGCATGAGGCTGCGCTCAAGGCGATTGAAGAGGGGGCCAAGTGTGTTTTGATAGACGGCTCGCTTTACGGTCGAATGCTTCACGTCCTCTATGAGCTTGACATAGATAGCAGGGAGGGCTTCATGCTAGAGTATGTGAGGAAGTATGGTGAACTGCTTTCTGAGGCGGAGTCCAAGGATGTGATGCTGGCTGGAGTAAGCAAGGATTCCAGGTCAACCTTGTTCAAAGAAGAGGTCCTGTGGAGGGAGGCCGTATCCCATGTTTCAAAGCAGGAGGCTGTCGATATTTTGGGTGAACTATGGGGTGAGCTGCACACGAGGCCCCGTAAAGCCATGGAGAAGCTGAGGAACATGGTTAAAGAAGGCTTAGTGGACGATTATGTTTACAGGCTTTTCGAGGAAGCGAGGTCGGCGATACCCGACTCTAAGATTATTTCGCTTCTCTCGCTTGAACCCGGTTTCTCCACACCACTGCACCTCAGGGTTGACAGGGTCTATAGTGGAACGATCCTCCTAATCCTTAGGGAGGATGAGGAGACGCTGCTCCAGAAGCTTAGAAGCTCTTTCCAAAAGTCGGCTGATAAGCAGGAGCATGAGTTTGAAAACCTTGCGATTGAAGCCATCCGGAATCTTAAAAAATATCCTAGCATCGTAACTTTCTACACTGTTTTAGAGAGGGGTGATGACCCTATACGGGTGGACATTGTCTTAGGCGACTCAACTGCTTTGCAGGCGGATGGAAGGTTCTTGTCTAAGGTGCCGGACGAGGTCCGCAGGGTTTTAGGTTTCCTAGGGTCTCTTTACGCTGGGGTAAGAGGGTACAATATGCTGCTTTTGGAGGCTGATAGAAGGGTTAAGATGACTGCTGAGACCATGAAAACCTACACCGAGATGTTAATGAGGGAGTATGGGGAACTACTGTTCCACTCAAGGGGTGAGAGACGTGTCTTCTACCCTTAAGACCATCGGCAGGATCGTGGAGGAGGCTACTCCTGACAGCTTCATATTTGTTGCGGCAAAGGAGGAGTATCCGTCAAAGTATGAGTATGTAACTGTGAAGTCAAGGGAGATAGTGGGTGGGATGGTCAGAGAGGTGGATGTTCTCGCGCAGGTCACTGGCCTCGTCTCTAGAAGCGCGGTTTTCAGGTCTGAGCTGGATCTCAGGACTCTTGAAAGAGCCTACAACGCTGGGGTTGATGACTCGAATGTCCTCTGCATCGCTAGAACGCTGGGCTTCCTGGTGGAGGAAGCTGGCAGGATACAGGTGTTCTATCCTAGGCGTGCAATATTCCCAGGTAACCCGGTTTACCTTGCTCCGGATGACGTTGTCAGAGGGTTCTTCTCATACTCGAGTGAAGAAGGCCTGCATATGGGTCATCTTCTCACCCGTCCCTCGGTCGAGGTTAATGCGAGCCTCAACGGTTTCAGAAGGCATGTGGCAGTCATAGCGCAGACAGGAGCAGGCAAGTCTTATACAGTAGGGGTCATGCTTGAGGAGCTGCTCAGGCTGGGTGGAACAGTTGTTGTTATAGATCCTCATGCGGACTATGTTTTCCTGAGCCGCACTGGAGACATGAGGAGGCATGAAAATTCTAATCGCATACAGGTCTTCCGAAATCCCTTCAGCAGCGGAAGGTACAGCTCGAAAGAGCTTGACAATATTCACGACTTGGTTTTCAAGTTCTCCGAGCTGGATGGAGACGCTGTTTCGCAGCTCGCAGGTATTCCCGAAGGCTGGAGTCATGTGCGGAGGGCGATACGCATAGCCATCAGAGAGTTGAAAAACACAAGCCCAAATTACATGCTTCCCGACCTCATAGCTAAGCTTGAGGAGCATGCTCAGAGGGTTGAGTCTGAAGATCAAAAGGCTGCTTCACGCGCAATCCCCCACCTGGAGAGGCTGAGAAAGTTTGTCAAAGTCTTCGGAGATAGGTCGACATCCATTAAGGATGAGGTCTTGAAACCTGGCAACATATCTGTTCTAGATCTTTCAGGTCTCAGGGATGCAGCCCAAGACTATATTGTGAACAGGGTTCTGGAGGAAATTTTCAGCCTGAGGCAGAGGGGAGAATTCGAATGGCCTATCTTTATTGTTGTAGAGGAGGCCCACAGGTTTATACCGAATACGGATGAGAAGAGGAGTGGTGGCAAAATGTCTTCCCACACGATTAGAACCGTAGTCTCCGAGGGGAGGAAGTTCGGCGTTTTCCTCATACTTGTTACGCAGAGGCCGAGTAAGATCGACTCTGATGCATTAAGCCAGTGCAACAGCCAGATAATACTTAGGATGACGAATCCTAAGGATCAGAATGCTGTGGCTGAGGCGAGTGAACGATTAGGCAAGGAGCTTATGGAAGACCTGCCTGGCCTGAATGTCGGTGAAGCGATAATGGTGGGGGAACTCACCAGGATCCCTGTAATCGTGAAGGTTAGGAAGCGCTTGACTAGGGAGGGCGGCGCAGACATAGATCTGGTTGAGACTCTACGACAGTTTCACAAGGGGAAGAACGCTGAGCTTGGGAAGGAGGTTAAACCGCCTAGGACAGGCTCATACTCAGAGGTGTGACAATCCTGAGAGAAGTAAGACTTGTTCACGTTGCCGACAGTCATCTTGACCCGAGACTCGCATTCTTGGGGCCCAAAGTGTATGAGAGGAGACGGGACTTTATGAAATCCTTCATGAGGGTTATCGAATACGTTATAGAGACTAAGCCGCACGTTTTCATAATAGCGGGAGACCTTTTCGACTCCATAAACCCTAGGAACCCTGTTAGGACCAGTGTTCTCCAAGCTATAAGGAGAATCAACTCCGAAGGTGTTAAGGTTTTCTCTGTAGCAGGCAACCATGATTCACCTAGGTCTCAGGAGGAGGGCATGTCTCCGCTCAACGAGCTTGAGGCTTCTGGCCACATGGTCTTCTTCTCCTCGCCGCGGGATTTTCAAGTAGATCATTTGCAGGTTGGGGATCTGGATGTTGCTGTAACAGGAATCTCATTCGACCACTCGCTCAGCCCGAACGTGGATCCTTTGCAGCACTATAATCTCAAGATGCCTGCTGAGGGAGACGTGAACATAGCGGTGATGCACTATAACTTCGCAGGCTTCAGAATACCTAAGTATTGGGAAGCGCCGACAATCTTGTCTAAAAGCCTGCCGGAAGAACTGGATTATCTGGCCTTAGGGCACATACATTCTAGTGGAAGCATGCGTGTGGGCAGGACGCTTATAGCTTATTCTGGAAGCACTGAGAGGAGGAGTTTTAACGAGGAGGAGGATGCGAAGAAGGGGTTCTTGGATGTGACGATACGTCATGACGGTGAGTCGGAAGCAAGGTTCATAGAGGTTCCCGCAAGACCGCTTAAAACATTCGAGGTTGTTTTAGATGAGAGTGTTGAAAAACCTGTTGAACACGTATTGAGTTTAACAGTTGAGAATAGGTCGGAAACCTTTGCCCGTCTGATCATCAGGGGGGTCCTGCCCTTAGACAGAATCAGGGATTACAGTAAGGCTGAGCTTCTCAAGCGTCTTGAGAACAGGTTCTTCTACACGCTGGTCGACGACTCGGAGCTGAAGTGTCTATTCAGAGAGGTGAAGCTGAGCACCAGTTTCACGGGGCCCGTGGAGGCTTACAGGAGGACTGTGGAGGCACATGTTGAGAAGGCTGGTGAAGAGGAGAAGAGGGTGCTGGATAAAGCCCTCAGCCTAGGGCTTGCAGTGCTGGAGGAGGTGGGGGCATGGTAGTAGTAAGACGCATTAGGGCGGTGAACTTCAGGAGGCTTGATTTAAAAGAGTCGTTAGAGCTTGGAAGGGGAGTGGTCTTCGTCAAAGGTAGGAATGAAGCTGGGAAGTCCACGCTTATCGAGGCAATATTATTCGGCGTTTATGGTGACTATAGGATAGTTGGCAGCCTACGGGGGAATCCCCAGGCAGGGTACTCGGACGTGATAAACCATCATGCCCGGAGGGCAGTAGTGGAGGTGGAGTTCGAGATTGACGGGAAAACCTACAGGGTTGAAAGGAGTCTCGAGAGGACAAGGGGCAGCATATCGCAGAGCATGGCGAGGCTTATAGAAATAACGGAGAATGGTGAAAGGCTTGTTGCTTCAACTGTGAGTGGTGTTAATGAGCAGATCGCGAAACTGCTCAGGGTTTCATGGCGGGAGATGCTCACGACGAACGTTGTTGCGCAGAAAGACCTTGAGCGAATAATCCGCATGAAGGGCGATGACAGGGAGAGGGTGGTAAACCTTATGATGGGTCTAGAGGCCTACAACAGGGCGACTGACAAGATTGAGGAGGAGCGTAGGGCGTTACAGGTTAGAGCTGAGACTTTTAAAGCCAGGTTGGAGGAAGTCGAAAGGGCTATTGCCATCCTCGAGGAGCAGAAGAGGAATGTATCGTCTTGGCGAGAGAAGTTGGCCAGCCTCGAACGGGAATTTCCAAATTTTCTGAAGCACGAGGGGTTCTCAAGAAGAGCTGTGGAATACTTGGAGGGGCTTTCAACCATCCTTAAACAGAAGGATGATTTGGAGAAGGACTTGAGTATTGTTGAGAAAAGATTAGTAGATTTACAGGAGCAGTTTAACGATGCTTTAAAAGAGAAGTCTAGAGTGGAGGCAGATATTCAAAGTTTGAGGGCTAGGTCTTCAGAATACTTTGGTGTTAAAGAAAGGGTGCTTCAACTTGAGAGTGAGATGAACAGAATTGGTGAAGCCGTGAAGAGTCTTAAGACACCTTTATGGGCTAAGGCTGGGGCTTCAATCCTAATTGCTGGGGGTCTTGTGCTCACCCTGTTAACACCCCTATCTCTTCTGCTAACAGCCATGGGAGTTTTCTTAGGTATAGGTGGCGTGGTGGTTAAAGCTAGACGGAGAGGAGATTTTTACAAGAAGAGGAGCCGGGTGGAGGGAGAACTCGCTGGTCTGAAATTAGGTTTCGAGGCTCTCAAGAAGAGCGAGGATGATTTTAAGAGGCTTAACGAGGAGGCGCAGATGCTTTCCAGCAGGATAGAGAAACTGGGAAAACAGCGTGATGAGCTGAAGTCGCATGCTGCAGAAGCTATCGAGAGGCTTTCGACGATTTCCCTACCGTCTTTTCCTGAGGAACTTGTTGAACATTTTACCGGTTTAGACTTGAACTCGCATGAAGTTGTCGAGAATGCTAGACAGAATTACGCTGAGAAATATAGGAAGGCTTATGAAAATAGGGTTGGAGCCGAAGCGTCTATAAAGGAGCTTAGAGGAAGAATAATGGAGGCGGAGAAGCAGGTTGCTCAACTGGATGCGCTTAAAAAAGAGTCTGAGAGGATATCTGGAGAACTGGGGAGCATCACCTTCGAGGTCGAGGCTCGGAAAAGATCCGTGGAGCTTATGCAAGAGGTCTCTAGAATGATGCGGGAGTCCTTCGCCCCCAGCGTGGAGGAATATATGAGTTGGGCTATCTCTCATTTCACCGGAGGGAGATATAAGGCGGTGAGGCTTGACCCGGGCACGTATGATGTGGAGATCTACGACACTGAGGCTGGAAGTTGGCTGAGGAGAGATATCTACAGCGGCGGGACGAACGACCAGTTTCTCCTAGCGCTTCGAATAGCGTTTACACTATCCTTACTGCCAAGTGCGAAAGGTGTTTACCCGAGATTCCTAGTACTCGACGAGCCCTTGGGTTCATCTGACGCTGATAGGAGAAACAGGATCATAGGGTTTCTTGCAGGCGAGTTGACAAGGTTTTTCGACCAGCTCTTAATCATAACGCACGTGGATGTGGAGGAACCACCTGGCTCTAGGGTTATAGTGCTGGACGATGGAAGAGTCTCCGGGTTTCACATAGTTGGAGGCAACGAGGATTCAGGGTTTGAATAATCGGATGGCGAGGATTCGCAGCAACGCCTTGCACCCGTTAAATCGCTAGGCATTCGAGCAAAACCTTCTCTTAACGGGCTGTCGTGAACCAGTTAGAGAGAAAACTTTATTGTAAGGCATCAGCGGGGCCTTTGGTCTTTTTAGAAGTGCAGAAAAAGTTAATCAATCACCTGACAATTTTTCTCCAAAAAGTTTGAAAAAGGAGAAAGAATACCACTGCCCGCTCTTCAGCATCACGCAAGCCCGCACCGATTCAAGTATAGGCCACTTAAGCCAGCACCACTTTTCGCTTTATAGAAGCCTGCGCGAAGAAGGGAAAACCCGCTTAAAAAGCGTTATTCGCGTTTAAAGACTTATATAGTTGTTTCAAACAAATAATCTATGAAAGCTAAGGAGAGAGACTATTGTTTTAGATTCGCAATCGCCATCATGATCACGGTTCTGTTGAGCCCATTGGTTCCGCCCATTGTCAGCCAGCCTCAAGGCTACACCTTCATCTACCAGGCGTCGCGAGCCTACACCGGTTCAGACTGGATGGATGTGAAAGCAGTCTACATGAAGACTGAGGATAACAGGCTATGCTTCTATATAGAGTACTACGGAGTGATGCCGAACTCCCGAGACTATTATCGCCAATTATTCATATATATGGATACGGATAGAAACGTCCAGACGGGCAGCGTCTCCAACGAGCTGGGACGGGACTACTATATCTACTTCTACCTTAATGGCGACAACTCCACCTCTAATGCATACTTACGAAGTTGGAACGGCACAAGTAGTTCTTGGCCTAGAATTAAAGACTTGAGGGAGAACATGAAGCTGGCGCCTGAACTAAGCTACATGGAGATCTGGGTTGAACAGCAGGACATAGGATACACCTCGCAGGGGATGAACTTCTATATAGAAGCCTATTCTGGGGTTGCTACGCCGAAGACGGAGCTAAGCTATACCGTAGGCTCCACGCTTAAGCAGATCACGGTGGACGGGGATTCGGGAGACTGGGGCGCCATAGCCCCATTAACCACTTTCACATCCAAATCCATCAACCCGCCTGAGCTGGAGTTTTCAAGCATCTATGTCGCCGATGATGGAGAAAACCTTTACATGAGGATAGATACAAGAAGCGCTCCCACAGCGAGCATCAACACCGGGAGATTGGTTCGATACTCCGATGTTTATCTTGACACCGACAACAATGATGATACAGGATATGGGGGTTACGGTGGATCAGAATTCCACGCATCTGTAGAATTCGATTCTAATCCTTCAAAGTACAATTATATCAACTACTTCAGGTATACTGGAACTGGAGGGGACAATTGGAATTGGCAATGGGTTATAGGAGACTACCAATCCTCAAACTTTAACAGTGTCTTCGAATTCAAGATACCCCTCAGCCATTTAGGGATAGGCTCCGGACAGACAGTCGGCATCCATATGGAGGAAAGCTGGTGGTACCTCTACCGTGCAATTCCTAAGCCGGTTTACTCTGTGACCTATCCCCCGATGTCGACAACCACGGGGACAGTGGCCATAGTAGGGTTCTTCGGATCAGAGACGGTTTTTCTAGCGGTTGTTGCGGTAGCGATGGTTGCTGAGGCTGTTCTGATAGTTCTGTTGATGAGGAGAGTTAAAGCACCTCCTCCCCCTCCCCCAGCTTAAAACTACCACTTTTTTTCAACAGTTTAACAAGTGGTGCCCTAGCTCTGCCTAGGCTAAAGTTAATCAACTCCCTGTTTTTCCTTAAGACGGTTGGAGAAGGAGAAGGAGGAGGGTAACGTAGAGTACAAGCTTCTGGTGGCTGCTAGTGATGAGAAGAGGCTGCAGCAGCTTGCAACCCAGTTAAACTACAGGCTTAACGAGGGTAGGGGGGAGGCTTTCTACGAGCTGGGTGTGAGCGACGACGGTGAGACTGTTGGTCTCACTGATGAGGAGGCTGAGGAATCCCTCAGGGCTCTAGACAAGATAACCGGGATGATAGGTGCTTCCTACATGGTGACTAGGGTTGAGAAGGGTAGGAGGGGGAAGGTTTTCGAAATCCTCGTGAGGAGGACTGTGGACTTCCCCCCCATCCAGGTTTCAGTAGCCCTGCTGGGAAACGTTGACTCGGGAAAATCTACTTTGAAAGGGGTTCTTGTATCCGGCAAGCTGGACGATGGGAACGGGGCTGCGATGAGCATGGTTGCAAGGTATCTTCACGAGATTACGCTGAGACGATCGTCGTCAGTGTCGATCCACCTTCTCGGCTTCGACTCTAAGGGAGAGTCTATTAACGATGGTCTAGGCTCCTACGACGAGTCTAAGATATTTCTGAACGGCTCTAAAATAGTTTCCCTGATAGATCTGGCTGGGCACGAAAAATATTTGAAGACCACGATAAGAGGAGTTCTGGGGAACCTGCCGGACTACGTTTGCATAGTCGTAGGGGGGAATGCTGGCCCCATCGGGACCTTCAGGGAGCATCTTGGGCTGACTGTTGCTCTTAAAATACCTGTTTTCATGGCTGTGACTAAGGTCGACATGGCTCCCGGGGAAGTTTTGTCTAAGACTGTTAGCGACGTTGAATCGATTCTCAAGCTTCCCGGGGTTAACAAGATCCCCTTCATCATAAAGAGCAGGGGAGACGCGTCGCTCGCCGCTAGGATAATACCTCATTTAAGAATCTGCCCCATATTCCTTGTTTCAAACACCACTGGGCAGGGTCTGCCTGAGCTTAAGGTTTTCCTAAATGCTCTGCCGCCTAAGACAGACTGGTCTGAGAAAGCCGGCATGGAGACACTTTGCTTCATCGACGAGAAATTCTACGTGGAGGGTGTCGGCCTCGTTGTGGGCGGGCTGGTTGAACAGGGGGTTGTTAAGAGGGATGAGATGCTTCTCCTCGGCCCTTTCGACGACGGTTCCTTCCGAACGGTGAGGGTTAAGTCTATTCACGTAAATAGGGTTCACGTTGAAAAGGCTAGTGCAGGCCAGATAGCCGCGTTAGCCGTAACTAATGTTGACTACGATGAAATTAGGGCGGGGATGGTTCTGCTGGATGTTGAGGCTAGGGCTTACGCTGTCAGAAGGTTTACTGCTGAGGTAAGAATACTGCATCATCCGACCACCATTATGCTCGGCTACGAGCCGGTGATACAGACTAGGACTGTTAAACAGGCTGCGAAAATAGTCAGGATGAGGAAGGAAGCCCTAAGGACAGGTGACACGGATATTGTTGAGTTCGAATTCATAAAAAGGCCTGAATACATAAGGATTGGGGACACGTTTATTTTCAGAGAAGGGAGAACTAGGGGTCTCGGGGTTGTTAAGAAGATTAGCGTCTAATTTTTCACATGGGCTTAGTGAGACCTACAAGGAGAACTCTGAAATGATCTATGGAGTCTTCGCACCTGTCGCATGTTTCTTCAATAGCCTTCAGAAACTCCGTGAGAAACAGGATTATCCTCGGGTCGAGGTCGGAGTATTCTTCGCCTAAAAGCGTTTTCCTAGCTTCGGCGTAAAGCATGTCAACCTCCTTCTCACCCTCCTCAACCATATCGCTTAAACGAACTGCTTTATCATAATCCATTGATGCTAACGCTGCTAAGGCATCCCTAAGGCTTAGGGCGCATTCCCTTGTCTTGGCACACATCTGCCATATCTTATCCTTAATCCCTTGATTCAGGCTGCTTAAGGGTAGAAAAGTCAGTATCCTACCTGCCCCATGAGCATAGTCCGCAACCATATCGACTTCCTTAGACAGCTCCATGAAATACTTCTTCATGTCCGGCGAAAGCTCGCTTCTAGCAATCTCATCCATAACTTTCCTCCTGAGGAAATCAGCATCCCTTTCCATCTGGTCCTGCCTCGCGTACGTGATGCTCACCTCAGTTGTCTGAGCATTCATTGAGGCCCTAATAATATTCATAAGCTCATCAACCACTTGAAACACCTTGTCCGCGTGGGAAGCCAGTAGCCCAAGCGACTTCGCCTTCCTCCTGTCCCTGAGCCACTCCTCCAAGTCTCTATACGGCAATTTTAAGTTAATATAGCGAGATCTCGCTATATAAGTCTCTCCCCGGATGCTTATAGACCAAGACATGCTGCTCCGGCAGCCTTATCTTTATAGGCGAGCCCTTACCTACCTCTGAAACAATCGAGTGGGGTTGCTTAACGACCATCCTTATACCATTAACATCGATAATAAGCCGGTCGAACAATCCTTCCAAAGTTTTCTTCAAAACCCTCCCGCTAATGTTTCCCCCCATCTCTATAAGCTCAGGCCTCACCATCGCTATAACCTTCTCCCCTGTTTGAAAGCCAGTGTTCCTAGCCTTGATCAATAAACCTCCTAGGTCGATGAAAACTATGTCACCGTCAGCCTCAGCAATGTTTCCCTCGAAAATATTTGATTCCCCAAGGAAATAGGCTGTGAAAATATTCTTCGGATGCAGATATAGGTCCAAGGGAGCGCCGTCTTCAACCACGCGAGCCCTCCTCATAACTATCATCCTGTCTGAGATCGCCATGGCCTCCTCCTGGTCGTGGGTCACATGTATCGCTGTTAAGCCTAGGTCTTTAACGATTCGCCTAAGCTCGTATCTAAGCTCAGTCCTAACCTTCAGGTCTAAGAGTGAAAGAGGCTCGTCTAGGAGCAGGAGCCTAGCGCCCGAGGCTAATGCCCTGGCTAAAGCCGTCTTCTGCTGCATTCCTCCGCTTAAAGCCTTCGGGTAATCATGGTAGCGGTCCCTCAGCTTCATAAGCTCAAGCATTTCCAAGGTGGTTGTTCTCACGATACTGTTGTCAAGCCCTTTAGCCCTAGGGCTGAATGAAACGTTTCCGCCGACGTTCATATTCGGAAACAGGGCAATGTTTTGAAACACGTATCCGATTCCCCTCTCCTCAAGCGGCTTATCGTCAAAAAGTCTCCCGTCCACATAGACATGGCCCCCGTAATCCCTTATTATGCCTGCGATTATCCTTAAGAGGGTTGTTTTACCGCATCCCGATGGGCCGATTATGGTCACGTATTCCCTGTCTTCTACGTTTATCTCGACGTTCTCCAGGGCTGTGAAGCCTCCGAACATCTTCGTGATGCTCTCAACTTTAACGTTAGGCATTTTCAGACTGCCTCTATCTCCCTCGCTAAACCCGTGGGCGGATACTTAAACAAGTAGACTTTCTCCCGAGGTATGGATAGCTGGAAGCTTGCTCCAATCCTGAACCCTCCTTCGATAAATCTTGACAACGGTATGTTTACAGGTATTTTCAACCCCCTTTGGAGTTCGAAAACCAGCTTAGAGAAGCTGCCCAGGAAGTTCACCTCCTTGAGAAGGCCTGTTAAGGATCCTTCACCTATCGCTATGTCTTCACATCTTACGGCAGCTACAGCCAGCTCCCCCCTGTTGAAACTGTCGTTCGATAATGCTTCAATAACCGTGCCGTTTCTAAGCTCCAAGTATACAAGCTGTCCCTCAACCTTTGCGACAACGCCTTCAAGGAAAACGCTTTCCCCCACGAAATAAGCTGAGAAAACGCTGCTAGGCTTGAAATAGACCTCTAGGGGGGAACCTGTCTGGACGATTTTCCCGTTCCTCATGAGGATCAGCCTGTCTGCGAGAGACAAGGCTTCCGACTGGTCGTGGGTAACGTGAATAACTGTAAGGTTAAGCTCCTCAGCTATCCTGCTCAACTCTCTTCTGACCTCCAGCCTAAGCCTAGCGTCAAGCGCGCCAAGAGGCTCGTCGAGAAGGAGTAGCCTTGCCCCGGTTGCCAGGCACCTGGCTAGGGCAACCCTCTGCTGCATTCCTCCGCTGAGCTCTCTTGGATAAGCGTCTGCCCATTCTCCAAGCTTAACTATCTCAAGGACCTCTGATACCCTTCTCTTAGCGGCTTCCTCCCCGAAGCCTCTTGCAGTTAAGCCGAAGATTATGTTCTTGCTGACGGTCAAGTGGGGGAAGAGCGCATAGTTTTGATGCATGTATGCCGCGTTCCTTTTCTCCGGCGGTGTTCCGGTTACCCGTTTCCCGTCGATGTAAACGTCACCAGTATCAGGTTCAACAAGCCCAGCTATGGTCTTGAGGAGTGTTGTCTTGCCGCTTCCCGTCGGCCCCAGGATGCAGCTGTAATCCCCGTCTTCGAGCACCAGGTTGATGCCGTCTAGAGCAGTGATTCTATCAAACCTCTTGGAAACGTTTTCTAAAACGACCTTAGGCAACCGCGCCGCCTCCTCTAGTGTACAGGTATCTGAAGACTATGAGGATGATCACTGAGAAGAGCATCAGTATCATCGTGCCGGCACCGGCCTCAACCCTCATTACGGGCGACTTAACCCATTCGACGAGCAATACTGAGACTGTTTTGAATGTTTTTGAGACTGCTAGCGTAGCTCCAGTTTCATTCACGCTTCTGGTGAAGGTAAGTATCGCCCCGGATAGGAAAGAATACTTCGCCACCGGGAGCACGATCGACCTGAAGACTGCGAGAGGGGTTCCCCCAAGGGTTCTTCCGGCTTCCTCTAGCTCCATCGGAATGTCTTCAAGGGCTGAAACCATTGTTGCAACCATGTAGGGATAGGTTATGCAGAGATGCGCTAGTAGAACCAGGATGAAGTCTGAGACTCCCGTGGAGCCCCAGAAAAGGCTTAGTGACACACCTAGGGCAACGGAGGGAATTATTATGGAAGTGTTGCTTAAGGCTTCCAGCAGCCTTGAAAACCAGTTTCCCAGTTTTCTCCTGACTATTATCGTCGCCATGGGTAGGCTGAACAGGGTGTTGATCAAGGTTGTCAGCAGGCCTATTATGTAAGAGTTCCATACGCTTGCCCAGTATGAGGACCATATGGTCTCCGGGAGAAAGATTTCTTCCAGCACGCTGGAGAAAAGCATTGATGGGGTTCTTGCGAGAACCATGTAGAAAGCAGGCAGGAGAACCAAAAAAAGGAAGATGATTAGAGCAGAAAGGTCTCTAGCACGGGTCATTGGTTTACTGCTTAAAACAGTTTCAACCCTGTAGGCTCTTCTAAACGGTATCTTAATCCTAAAGCCGAATAGTCTCAGGCCTGCGAGTATCAGTATTGAGAACACAATCAGCACGAGGCTTACGAAAACCATTGGGGAAACCATCCCTGCGTCTATAGATCTTTTTATCAACACAGGCCCGTTTTCAAAGCTTCCCGCAACCATTATTGTTGCACCGGTTTCAGAGAGAGACCTTGCGAAAGACAGGATTAGTGAGGTTATGATTCCTGATTTAAGCATCGGAATGGTTATCGTCCTGGCAGCGGTGAAAGGGCATGCCCCAAGAGTTCTAGCAGCAACCTCGTACGTGGCCTCTATCTCCATAAGTTTACCTACGAGAACCCTTACAACCACGGGGAAGGAGAATGAGAAATGCAGAAGTAAGACCGTTAGAAAACCCGGAGAAACACCTTGGAAACCGAGTGCTGCGAAGGGTGTTTCTTCACACCAAAGTATTAGTGTCGAATAGCCCAGTATTACTGTCGGAACTATCAGGGGGAAATCAACTAGAGAGTCAACTATGTTCATCCACCAGCATTTCTTCCTAGAGATGATCCAGGCAAGGGGCAACCCGGCTGCCACATCCAGCGTGGAGACTAGGCCTGCCATGATTATCGACGCGAGGATTGCTGAAACGGATCTCTGCAGCAGCTCTTGATCTGAGACTACACTTATGGCTGCGTCTAGCTTGAGCAGGATCCCAAGCAGGGAGGGGAGGAGAATAATGCCGAAAAAGAAGAGTATTGAGGCGAAGTAGAGGGAATACGCGACTGTTTTTTTCTCAGAGAGCTTGTCCAGCCGGGTGATAACCCTACGAACTATCTCTACAAACCGGCTTGTTTTTTTCGCTTCGACGGCTGGCAAGCTCCGGCACCATTCAAAGACTAATGTTTAAAACTTTTATGGTTTAACCTGGCAATGTTTTCAGGCGAGCGTTACGCTTAAATCCTTCTCGGAGGATAGTTAATCTTTCACCGAAGACGCTGCCAAATGTTTTTCTCTTGATGCTTGTTTTGCGGGGAAAGCTTTCTAAAAAGACAGGATCAGGCCGTAAAGGGTTATTAACGGGATTCCGACTGCAAGCGTGAATCCCAGCAGGATTGTGGCAAACTCCAGATCCAGGTTTTCAATACTCGCATGCACTATTGTCATGAAGGCAGGGGGGAGAAGCGCCACCATGACTGTGACTATCGATGCTTGAAGCGTTAAGCTGAATATGTTGGCTAGGATTAGGCCGACCAATCCTCCAATAGGGGTTTTAATGACTGTTGCGACGAGTATTTGACGAATAAGGCTTTTTGAAGGAAGCCTTATGAACGCACCCGCTGCAATAAGCATTATAACAATGTTTGTAAACGAGACGATGCTTGTTAAGACTGGAGCTGATTCTGGCAGCCTTACTCCATAAAGGTTAGCCGTCAGACCGAAAATTATTGAAAGAATATAGGGTTGTGTAAGCAGCCCTTTAACACTGTCTTTTAAAGATCTTTCTCCTCGGGAGGGGTTGTATCTGGATGCGACTAGAAAAGCTATTGAAAAAACGTACAGGGAATTACCTATGTCGAGCAAAGAGGCTGTTGTAACGCCCTTGGCGTTGAAAAAAATCTCTATGAACGGTAAGCCTATTATACCAATGTTTAAAGTACTGCATCCCAGCAGGAAAGCGCCTTTCCTGGCCCTATCCATATTTAGGCTTCCAGAAGAAAGGAATGCTATGGCTAGGAGTAGAAGGTTAAGCATCAGTCCGACTACTGGCAGCAGATAGTCCTCTAAGGATATTTTTACTGTTGCAAAGGAGCAGAACACTATGATGGGCAGGAGCAGGTTAATGGATAATGATAAAAGTTTCTTGCAAAACTCTTCGCTAATAAAGCGAAGCCTTCTTAAAAGTATGCCTAATGAAAGCAACGCGACTATTTCAAGTATTGTTTCAAACAGTGCCGGCAATGCTCAAGCCTTAGCCGACTGTTTATTAAACCTTTAGAGTGCTCTATGAAAAGGATTAGGATTAAAGTTTTTATAAAAAACTAGCGTAACTCTTACGGATAAAAACGCTATGAGGGTTACAACAGGCATCCGGGTTAGAAGGCAGTTTGGGGAGGACGTTTTGAGAATACTTAGAGCAAGAGGCCTCGTCGACAATTCTCTCCTCATCAAAAGAAGAGAAGACTTTCTAATCATACCTCTTGCCCAGGAGGTTGCGAGAGAAGAGTTAAGGGAGCTAGGTGTTGAAGCGGATTTAGTGGCGGAGGATTTTGAGGAAGCCAGCAGGAGGCCAAACTTTTTCGAAAACCTTAGGAGTATTCTGTCTGCCGAGGATCTTAAGATAATACCCAGATCGTACGATATAGTTGGAGACATCTGCATTCTCCAGCTTCCCAAGGAACTTTATGATCGCCGGAGGGTTATTGGAGAGGCGTTTCTAAAATCCATGAAGAACATTAGAATAGTGCTCAATAAGACTGAGCCTCTTTCAGGCGAATACAGGGTTGGAGGATACGAGGTTTTAGCCGGCGAGGGTGGCACGGAAACGTTTTATCGAGAACACGGCTGCATCTTTAAGCTCGATATTTCAAAGGTTTTCTTCACCCCGCGGCTTTCAGCCGAAAGGATCAGGGTTGCCTCACTGGTTAAACCTGGCGAGGTTGTCTGCGACCTTTTCGCAGGAATAGGGCCTTTCAGCATAATTATTGCGAAGAAGAATCCTAGTGTAAGGGTCTATGCTTGCGACATAAACCCATATGCCTACCAATACCTTATTGAGAACATAAGGTTGAACAAGGTCGAAGAAAGGGTTAAGGCGTATCTTGGAGACGCTAAAGAACTATCCGGAAGAGATTTGAAAGACGTTGGAGACAGGATAATTATGAACCTGCCGATGAGCTCTGAAATATATCTTGATGCTGCTAGGAATGCACTTAAAAGAAACGGGGGTTTGGTACACCTCCATGTTTTCCTGGAGAAAGACGTTGATTCTAACGAGAAATACATGAATATCGAGGAATCGTTCAGGAGGCTTGGCTGCGAAACCAAGCTCTTATCGTCGAGAAGGATAAGGGAGGTTGCTCCCTTTAAATACCACTGGGGGTTTGACATAGAGGTTAAGCCGAGAAAATATTAAGCCTTAAACAGTTTCCTGAGCCGC
>JAWCMB010000012.1:2879-14830 GCA_038850115.1 Thermoproteota archaeon | reverse complement strand
GTTTTTTAAGATTTTAAGGATCTTTTCGAACAGCTTTTCAGCCCTCTGCCTGATTCCTCGGAAGATTAGGATCGTTCTCTAGAACGCTTTCTTTAAACTGTTTAAGCGCCGCTAGCTCGGTCTCTATTGCTGTTAGATGTGTATTGTAGATCACGATCTTCGAGTCTATGATTACGTGTTTGCCGTTTCCCAGGGACTTTTTCTTCAACTCGCTCGTCTTAACCAGCTCATGAATCGGAAGGTATTCGTTGCCTAACACTTCTTTCAGAGTAACGGTGTTTCCTGAAAAAGTTTCCCCCATCACGTAATCGTAGGATTCTCGAGCCGAAACCCCTTCAGCTGAAATAACCGATGGATCAAGGTGCTTCCCCAGCCTTTCCGACCCTGTTTTCCAATCTCCTGCAACATATTCCAGCTAAGATGTTTCCGTGTTGAGGCTCTTGAACGTGAGGCTGGATGGTCAGCCTACCCTTATTATCAACGCCCTATCTAAGTCTATTTTGACGATGATCCTCTTCCCAACCATTCCGGATATTGCTCCATATTGGGAGAACTCGTTTCCTGCGCATTCAATCATGCCTTGGCTTGTTTTCACGCGCGTAACCACGTTTCTGCCCGCAAACATGCTGCTTGAAAGTTCACCCTCCAGCAGGCCTTCATCCTCCAGGCTTATTGAAGCATCCTCAGGCCTGAATAGGACAGCAACTTTCACATCAGCCTCCGGCCCATGCCACCTAATCCTAAACTCGCCTCTTGGGAAGACAAGCCTAAAGTTTTCCGAGCCCAAGTATTCTGCCACGGTCTCAAGCCTGTTGACGAATCCTAGGAACCTCGCCGTCTTCTCCGTAGGAGGCTCTGCATACATTGTTTGAGCATCAGCGTAAGAGTCAATAGTGCCGTCGAACATTGTAGCTATAAAATCGCCTATGGCGAATGCTTCAAGCTGGTCGTGCGTAACGTATACGGTTGTAAGGCCCAGTTTCCTCTGAATTAACCTTATAACGCTGGATATCTCCGCCCTTAGGCCAGCGTCCAGAGCAGTAAGGGGCTCATCCAAAAGTAGCAGCTTAACCTCGAAGGCTATGGCTCTCCCTATCGCAACCCTCTGCTGCTGCCCCCTGCTAAGCTCGTGGGGCCGCCTTTCCTCAAGCCCAGCTAGTTCAACCAGCTCCACCACTTCCTTAACCCGTCTCCTGATTTCCTCAGGGCTCCTGCCCCTGGCTTCCAAGGGGAATGCGATATTCTCCCTCACCGTGAGGTTTGGGAACAACGCTGGGCTTTGAAAAACCATCCCGACGTTCCTCTCCCTTGGAGGAAGTTCAGTCACATCCTTCCCGTTGAAGAGAATTCTGCCGGAATCGGGCTTAAGGAGTCCCGCGATTATTCGTAGCGTAGTTGTCTTACCGCATCCACTGGGCCCGAGGAGGGCAAGCGTTTTTCCAGACGGGATGCTGAAGCTGACGCCCCTCAATGCTTCGAAGCCTCCGAATTTTTTCCTTATGTCCTGTACTTCAAGCTTCATTCAAATCAGCCTCAACCTTTCTCTTGAAAACTGTGGCCCGGCTGTTTCAACAATAATCACGAGCATTGTGAGGAGCGAGGTTAGGGCTAACGCAAGGTTAAGCCTCCTGTAGTCTATTAGCAGGTTAACGGCCACCGGGAGCGTCATCAGGTTGAGCGTGCTGAAGAAGGTTGAGAATGTGAAGTCGCTTAAAGACGAGGAGAACGCCATGAGGAGCGACGCCACCACGGCGGGCAGTACAAGCGGTATTTCAACCCTCATCAGCCTAAAGAAGGCTGTTGCACCATGCGCATCGGCAGCCTCACGGTATTCTTTAACTATCTTGCTCCAAGAGGCCTCGATGATTCTTGCTGCAAGCGGTATTACTATGGCCGCCTGTCCTATGGCAATGAGGATCCAGCTTCCATAAAGCTTGATGACACCGAAGCCGTAGGAAAGAAGTATTCCGAGGGCGAGGGATGAGCGGGAAATTGTTAGGGGCAGTGCCATGAGTATGCTTGCGACTTTTTCTAGAGCCCCTCCTGAAAGCTTTGAGGACCACACTATTGCGACTGAAAGCATGGTTGAAACGGCTGAGACGATTAACGCTATTGCAAGGCTTTGAAGGAGAATCTCGGTGAAGCTGAGGCCGAAGCCGAATTTAAAATCGTAAAGCTCTTTAAAAAGCCCTGGGAAGGAACGCTCGGCCTCTAAAAACGGGCTTATGACTGGTATTGCAACCGGCGTGAGCTCGAAAACATAGATTAGCACCACGTAGGCAGCGAGAAGTATGCCGCTTGGGCTTGAGAAAAGCTTTGAAACAGGTTCTTCGACAGGATGGCTGGCTGGGGAGGGCGCGTAGAACTTTTCCCTGAAGAATATGATTATGATCGATATTGATAGTGTTAACAATAGTTGAAGCAGGGCTACGGATGATGAGACTGGTCTAAACTTGGTAGCGTATATCTCGACCTCAAGTGTTGTAAACCTTCCTCCTACAAGCATTGGTGTCGAATAGGTTATGAATGAGAATGCGAAAACAAGGAGTGAGGCGGCAACCACATATGGCGTTAAAAAGTTTAGGTATACTGTTTTGAAGACTCTTAGAGCCGAGCCTGAGAAAACCCTGGCCGCATCCATAAGATTCTGGTCTACTGAGGAGAAGCCCTGTTCTAGAATAAGCGTTGCTAGCGGAACATAATATACTACGTGTGCCAGTACTACAGCCCAGATCGAATATAGGATTTTAACAACCGGTTCACCGGTTCCAAGCAGTTGGGATAGAAAGGAATTTATAACGCCTGTTTCTCCTAGCAGCACTATTAGGCCCTCCGCTACTGTGAAAGCAGGCACGAAGAAGGTGGTCAGTAAAGCGTACTCCAGGGTTTTCTTACCCTTAAACGAATACTTCGCGAAGAAGAAGGCTACTGGAAGAGCTAGGAGCAGGCTTAGTGCTGTGGAGAGGAGGGCTTGTCCGAGGGTCCAGTAGAACAGCCTGTGGATATACTCGTCGCTTAGAACACTTGCGAAATCACTTGGGCTCACGTTGCCTACGAGAAAGGATAGAGGTATTACGTAGAAGAAGACTAGGAATATAAAGAAGGGTGTGAGGATTAGAAGTTTTCTAATTGGGCTCATCCGGTTTTAACCTCTCTCCTCCACCTGTCAAGCCACTGCTCGACGCTTCCGGCAAGTTCGCTTTCGAAAGTTATTTTCTCTAAGGGTATTGGAGCATAGCTGAACAATTCTACGGAAGCCTTTGGGTTAACCGGGTACATATAGCCTTCTGGTGCAACAAGGTTCTGCGCCTCGGTGCTTAAAACGAACTCTATGAACTTCTTGGCTATCTCAGGGTGTTTAGCGTTTTTAACTAGAGCTATGCCCTCCCTGTAGACGAAGCCCTCGACAGCCACGCTTGTAAGGTTGGGAGTCTCCTCGTAACCAACGTCTGTGTTGAACATGGGTCCAATGGCAACCTCACCGTTTTTCAAAGCCATTATGGATGTTGTCCAGCCTGAGGGGTGTGTCCTAACATTCTGCTCAAGCTGCTTAAGGAAGCTGAATCCTTCTTCAACATCCTTGACGGACAAGACCCATACGAGAAATGATAAGCCGGTTCCACTTGAAGTCGGATCCTGGTAGAATACGAGACCCCTATACTCGGGCTTAAGCAGGTCTTCAAGCCTCTCAGGCGGCGGGAGGCCTAGTCTATCGATGATGCTACTGTTGTAAGTTATTATGACGTAGCCCTTGTCCAACGGTATAACTGTGCCCGTAGGATCCCAGATTTCATCCGCGGGTATCAGTGAAATGTTCTGAGGCCTATACCTCTCTAAAACGCCTGCGTCTATCAAGGTTTTCGCGTAGAATTCAGGAATGCCCATTATTACATCAGCCACGGGCGAATCCTTCTCAAGGATTAGCTTGTTAGCTATCTCGATCGAACCCATGCCATAGCTTATGAAGGTTACGTTAACATCTGGATACCTGTTTCTAAACTCTTTAACAAGGGCTGTTGCGAGGCTCGAGATCCCTCTGGGGCCATATATTATCAACGTGTCTTCAAGCCTAGGCTGGCTAAATTGAAGATAAAGTATTGATGACACTATTGCGGACGCTGCAACCACGATCGCCACCATTATTCTCCAACCTATTCTCATTTTCTCACCTCCTTTCATATGGGGCGGTAGAAGAAGGAGCGTCAAGTAGCATTCCCTACGCCGGTATTATCCGGGTCAGGTTCAAGGGGTCGACCCCCATCGAGGATCCTCTCAGCCGGGCTTCCCCAGCTCCCCCATGCTACCGCCATTAAGCTTTTTTGTTAATCGGTTTATAAATGTTGCTTCTGAGGTTCTTGATCTACAGCTATCTGAGAAAGCGTTAAATAATGTTTGGAGTTTAGAAAAATGTCAGTAAAACATGGCTAAAGTAAACTATCATATTCACAGCACCTATAGCGACGGCAAGGCTACAATACTGGAATATGTTCAGGAGGCTGCAAAAAAGGGCTTTGACGAGATAGCTTTCACGGATCACTTAGCGATAAGACCAAGGTCAGTGAAAAAACTATATTACTCTATAGGTGTTTCTAAGATCGACAATTATATCGAGGAGGTGAGAAGAGCTGAGGAGAGTTCCACCGGCTTAAGGGTTAAAGCCGGCCTAGAGGTGGATTACTTTCCAGGTTCAGAACCATTGCTGAGAGATATTTTGGAGAGTCACGATTTTGACTTTACTATGGTAGGTATCCACTGGATAGGTGAGCTGTGTCTGGACTGCGTTAAGCATAGGAGGGCTTTTGAAGCGGCTATTAGAGAAGAGGGTTTCGATAAGTTCTACATAAAATACTTGGAGCTGCTTGGGGAAGCGGTGGAATCAGGGCTGTTCAACGTTATTGCTCATTTCGACGTAGTTAGAAACAGGGGTTTCAAGCCTTCTGGCGAATTTAAAATGGACGAGTTAAGGATCCTGGAAAGCGTTAGTAAACTGGGAATGGCTGTGGAAGTATCGAGTAAGGGTTTGAGAAACCCTATTGGCGAACCATATCCGACGAGAAGAGTTCTGGAAGAATGCAAGTCACTCGCTATACCGATAACCTTGGGCACGGATGCTCATAGGCTGAACGAGATCGACGCGAACTATGATTCCATAGTTGAGTATGCTAAGGGCATGGGCTACTCCGAGCTAGTTGTGTTTGACAAGAAGAAGCCATGCTCCGTCCCCTTCTGACTGATCAAGGCTCTTTAATCCATCTGCCTAGGCTGCCTTTAATCTCTCTAACTCTATATTTCTCCGCCTCTTTGAGAACCTCCTTATAACGCGGATACTTGATCCTCGCAACGGCCTCGTTCAAGCCTAACCATTCAAAGCCCTCGTGCTCCGAGGATATTGACACATTCTTTCTCAAGGCTTCTCCAAGAAAGAGGATTAGTGTTTTGCTGACCAGCATACCATCGTTCCTCTTATAGTAGTAGTTCAAAACTCTTCTAAATCCTGGGATAACCCTGATTTTTTCTATGCCACTCTCCTCCTTTAACTCTCTTACTGCTGCTGAAAGTTCATCCTCGTCCTCCTCAATATTGCCTTTCGGAAAATCAAGCCTCTCCCCCACTTTTAGAAAAAGATATTTGGCTTCGTCATTCTCCTTTGTGAAAACTATAAAGCCAGCGGACTTCTCTCTTATCCGGGGGCCAGACAATATGGCTTTTACTCAGGCTTCGCCTTATAAGGTTTTTCGGGAAAAGCTTATTAAAAAAGTCTGTTTTTAAAAAAATGATGAGTCATGGAGAAGGAAGAGCTTTTAAAAATGCTTAACCATGCGCTCGAACTTGAGCATGCGGCTTACGTGCAATACCTCAGCCACGCCGAGCTTATAGATGGTGAGAACGCTGAACCATTAATAGAGCGGCTTAAGGAAATAGCGAACGACGAGAAAACCCATCAGGAGAAGTTCAGGTCTCTGATAGGCATGTTAGGGGGGACACCGAGCATGAGAGTTGCTGAAACTCATCCGGCTAAAACCATTAAGGAAATACTTGAGCAGAATCTGAAGGATGAGAAGGAGGCTGTAGATACTTACAGAAAGATATACGAAGCGATCGTTAAGGGAAGAGGAAAAGGATACTACGACTTCCTGCTGGAACATGAGGTAAGACACGTAATAATGGATGAGCAGGAGCACATAACCGAGCTTGAATTGTTGCTAGGAAAATCTGGAAGCAGCTATTAAAACAAGGGTTAGCACACGCTAATTTGCTGGAAAACCCGACCTAGGCTAACTTGTTCTCCCCCTTGGTTTTTTCTCCAGGGCCTCTTTATCCGTGTTCTATTTACAGCACGCACTTCTCGGTGGGAACCGTCTGTGGATGATGCGAAGTCTAATAGATGTTCTTTAAAAGCAGGTCTAGGTATCTGTAACCGCCGTCTGGCAAGACTGTAACAATGTTCCCACCCCTAAACCCCTTGGCTGCTTTTAAACAGGCTGAAACATTCGCCCCAGAGGACACTCCGCACAGTAAGCCTTCACTCCTAGCGAGTTCAAGGGCTGTCTGAATAGCCCCCTCGCTGCTAACCAGTATAACGTCGTCGACAAGGCTCAGGTTGTCTTGAAGTATCTTTGAGACGAAGCCTTCGCCAATGCCTTCTATTAGATGAGGTATCCCAACCACTTTTGATACTTCTTTTCCGTAAAACATGTTGTAGAGAGCCGGGGAATTCTCAGGCTCTACCGCAATTAAACGCATGCTGGGGTGCTTCTCCTTCAAAGCCTTACCCACCCCTATCAGCGTCCCCCCGGTTCCAACTCCCGCGATGAAGGCGTCGATCCTCTCATCCAGCTGGCTGAGGATTTCTTTACCCGTACCCTCGTAATGAGCCTTAACATTATCCTCGTTTGAGAACTGGTTGACTAGGAAACCACCCGTCTTCTCAGCTATTTCTCTCGCCCTTCTTACGACGATCTCCATGCCCTCTTTCGTAGGCACTAACACTATCTTAGCGTTTAACGCATGCATCATCTGCTGTTTAGCCTTAGCCGTGTTATCCGGCATCACTAGGATAGACGTGTAGCCTTTAACGGCCGCCACCATCGCGACCGAGATGCCTGTGTTTCCACTTGTAGCCTCCACTATGATGGAGCCCGGTTTGAGAAGGCCCTTCTTCTCCGCTGCGTTGATAATTTCCAAGGCGATTCGATCCTTTATGCTTCCGCTCGGGTTGAGAAACTCCAGTTTTGCAAAAATGTTTGCTCCCGCTTTTTTCGAAATCGTGCTCAGTTTCACTAGAGGGGTTTTCCCTATCGCGTCGAGGACGCTGGGGGCCTTCATGTCTTCTCAAACCTATGCTAAGAGCAGATTTTTATTTATAAGTCTTATAGCAGAACCAACTTTACTCCTGAGGGGTTGCTGAGGGTTACGGGAAGGCTCGTAGCGCGCTATCATCTGGCTGTTTAAAACGTGGAAAAATCGTTAATAAACCCAAAATGTTAGGATACGCGTGCACCCCCTCTGAATAGGATGATCGTCCTACCGTCTTCACTGAAGGCGCCCGAGCCTCTTACAGCATAAAGATTACCACCCATCCAGAAATAACTTATATGGAGCGTTAGGCTTATCGATCCATCATCGCGACTGCAGCCAATTCTAAGAACGATGGTGTGCCTCTTAAACAATACTGCACCCCTAGCCTCTGTCACCGCATAACTCGTTCCATCAATTACGATCTCTCCCTCGACCAATTGGATAAGGATAAGATTCTTTCGCCTCTCTCCGGGTTTCAAAGTTAAGCTTACATCTAGGTTCATCTTTTCCCGGCCTTCATCGGTTTTTCTTACCGCTATTCCTTTTGCTCTAATCGAAACGGTTGATTTTTCCCTGATTGATGACTGCTCTTGAGGCTCGCCGCTGATTTGTAAGAATAGCATCGTCAGGGCTATTATCGTTAATATGCTCGCTAGCGCCAGCCATTTGAACCTGCTCATCCCTCTCATGTTTATCACCCCCTTTAAAAAAGGTTTCCTCTCGATTTTTATATGTGAGGCATGATTCGTATGGATGATTCATCCATAAACTTAAAAAACATATGGGTACTGATGTAGATTCGAAGAAACTTGACGGTTTACTGCTAATTTCCATTCTAACTGAACCTGTGTGTGCAGTGATAAGCTTTGTAATAGGCTACTACGCGTACAAAAGCTATAGAATGTCTTCAGCGAGAAGGTTGTTTCTACTGCATTTGGGATTTGTAATACTTGGAGTAGCTCTCCTACTCCGCTTCGTAGTGTTCAGCTTTCTAGTCTCGTTGCGCTTTTCTGAACAGTATGTTCAAGCTATACGAGGAATAGTTTCTCTAGGAGGATTAGTTTTCTCCTCCCTACAGCTGATCGCCTACATTCTTTTTTTCAGTCTCATACACATCTCAGCCTGAATCTGTCGGTGAGAATGAAAAAATGCTGGCCATCCTACCCGGTTTCTACCTCATTTTCTTCAATCCCTTTTTTAGAGTTGATGTCTCTAGCGATAATCGGATACGTAGTGGCCCGTGCCCTAATTCTCTTTATTTACAAAAGTGCTAGTAATTCGCTTCTGGTCCTACTCGGCTTTGCATGCTTCTTCACGAGCCACCTGTTCTTCCTTTTCGCGACAGTTGACGAAAGCCTCTTATTCCTAGGCCAAGTTGTTCAGCTTTTCGGATTCTTATTCTTTCTAGTGATGTTGACACGGGTGACTAAGGCGAGTTGACTACTACAAAAGAGTACCGTTCTAAGGCACGCATCTACTTCGACATATTGAGCCAGATAGTTAACGAAGGCGGTAGGGCTGGGCCCACACGCATTCTTTACGGTGCAAACCTGTCGCATGACCGTTTAACTAAACACTTAGCCCAGCTCATCAGCCTAGGGTTAGTTGTCGAGGAGAAGGAGGAGGACAGAGTGTTCTACTCTTTAACTGAAAAAGGGATGGCTTTTATTCAAGAGTTTCGCCGGATACAGGCTTTCGCTAAAGCATTTGGAATCCCTATTTGAACCCTTTTTCAAGGTGTTCTTCAACAGTCTGAGGCAACAGCTTGTCGGAATGATGAGTGTTCAAACCTTAACGTTTCTCGAGTCCTCATGGAAAGGTTTATGAGTGTAATCGGTAATTCTAATACTGGTAATGGAGACAGTTGCCAGAATTAATGAGCCGCTTCACGGTTATGTTCAGGAGATAGTGCTAATCCCCGTGAGCAAGCTTAAGGTTATAGAGGTTCAGAGAAAACCCTCCGCTCCACACGTTAAGAGGCTTAAAAGCTCGATCAAGAAGATAGGTTTCACCATACCGCTGATAGTTGTCAGAAGAGGGGAGGACAACATAATAATAGATGGTCAACACAGGTTTCTGGCGGCGAAGGAGCTTGGAATAAAAGAATTGCCTGCGATAATAATACCTGAAAAGTATGCACACAACCTGATGGAGCTGAACGTTGAGAAACAGATGTCTCTGAGGGAGAGAGCGTATGTTTCACTCAATGTTTACAGGATGTATTTAAATGAAACCCCGTCTATGAAGGAGGATGACGGGAGAATAATGGATTCGATAGAGTACGCATACTATGTTACTCTTGGAATAGCCTATGAGAAGAAGGCCAGGGTATCCGGCTCACCCTATGAACCATTGTTGAAGAAGGTGGACGGCTTTCTTTCAAAGCCGTTGAAAGACGCTGTCGTTGAAAGGGAGAGGAGGGCAGAAATCATAATAGAGACGGATAATTTAACCAGAGAAGTTGTGAAGAAGGTCAAGGAGTTAGGGGTGGAACACGAATTCCTGTATAATGAAGTCGTTTCCTTCTGCAATCCTATGAAGAGGAAGAAGAAGGTTTCCCAAAGCTTCGACAATATTTTCAGCGCGCTGCAAAAGAACCTAAGGGACTTAGCTCAAAATCCTGAGAAAATTTTAAGGAAGTAACGTAAAGAGTCATTTTTACGGTTTAGTTACCATCCTAACTGTGGCTAAAAGCAGAACGATGCCCAGCAACATCTTTAAAAGACCTTCGCTGGCTGTGGTCACGAAGCTGGCACCGATATATGAGCCCAAGATTGAAGCAAAGCCCATAGTTAACCCGACGGCAACGCCATAGTTGTTCAAGTGGCCTATGCGCCAATGCTTTATGAAGCTGGCTAGTATGGTTGGGATGGAAACCAGCAGGCTTACTGTGCCCGCTATTTTCACCGGAAGACCGAAGAGATAGATGAGAGCAGGGATTCTATATTCTCCTCCAGCAACTCCAAGCAGGCCTGAAACAACTCCGATAAGAAGCCCAACGAGTATCGATAAGGCGGTTTCCATCAGGTGTGGGAGTGGAATGCTTAACGGTTCCCATTCGACCAGCGGGTCTAAAATCATCCTTAACCCTGCTGCGATCAGCAGCCCTATTAGAAACTTCCTTAATATGCTTTCATTCATCCTTCCAGAGAGGTGCGCACCAATATACCCGCCTAGGACTGAGCTGGAAGACATGAGGAGCCCTATGTTGATCACGCTAGCCGTGATTAGGCCAGCTTGGTACCTCACGGTGAACGAGATGGAGACTGTTAAAAGCCCGATCAGCAGGTTTGTGACTATTGAAAGCAATACTGGCAGGTCTAGCAAGTAAAGCAAGATGGGTATTCTGAACTCTCCGCCTCCTACGCCTAGGAGTCCGGATGCTAAACCAATCGTGAAACCGGAAGAAATGCAGACAAGGAGTTTTCCTGCGTTAAACTGTTGAACCGTATTTTTGAAAGCGTTATCCGTCATTGTTAGTGCATGCTTTCCAACCGGCAGACTGCGCGTTTAAATAGTTTGCGCCCTACGGCCGGGTTTCCTCAAGCCTCATTCTTTCCGAAACGGTTGTGAAAACATTCTTAGAGTAGTGTAAGACCGGTTGGAAGCCGAGTGTTTCAACATGCTCGTTCAAAACTCTTCCGACGACCAGCCAGTGGTCTCCAAACTCCTTGAACAGCTCCACTCTGCACTCCAGCTGGACAGGCATGTTTCTCAAAATAGGTGGCTTAACGGCCTCAGCCATCTCAGTCTCCAACCCTAGAAGGGCAAACTTATCGACCTCCCTCCCGGACCTCGTGCCGCAAGCCCACACAACTTCAATCATCTCTCTCGAAGGAATGGCTAGCACGAATTCCCCAACTTCCCTCAGGTTTTCCCAAGTCTTCCTCCTAGGCGAGACTGAGAAAGCAACATACTTAGGCTCAAAGCTCACGGGCATTAGGAATGAAAAGGCAGCTATGTTGGGTTTACCCTGTGAGTCGCAGGTAATCACTAGGCCAGCTACCCTTGGGAAGATTACCTCGCTTATCCTACTCATGCGTTAAGATTAAAGGCGAGGATTGTTAACTTTTTCTCCCAAGGATCTCCCTTATTCTTCTAAGCTCTTCAAGTATTTGCTGCTCTAGTTCTTTTGGAGGAGTAACCCTTTCGAAACCCGTTTCAACAGCCACAGGCTTAAGCGTCCTAACCATGTTAAGTATGAAGCTCCTCACTTCTTCAACGTTCTTAATACCCTGAAGAATTGCTTCTGCAACCCCATAGCTTCCGGGAGCAGCATGGTAACCAGCCGTTTGAACACGAAGCTCCCACAACCCCAGCATTCTGGAGACGGGTCCTTGTCGAATGTCAACATTAGTTATACGGTTGTAGGGGACTATGCTCTTATGCTTCCACCAGACTCCCTTCTCAACGATTATTTCACTCTCCGTAAAGGTGTAGAACAGGGATAGATAATACAGGTTTATCCAAATAATCGAGGGGACAAGGACTAAGAGACATATGATTGTGAGAATGAATACAACCATCATAAGAATCCCCGGGTTAAGGGTAAGGGGAGAGAGCATTATTAAAATGCTCATGAGGCATAGCGGAAAGATGAGGACCAGCCCTAAACCAGCTAGAAGGTAGATGTATTGAAGCGTCTTGAAAGA
>JAWCMB010000012.1:0-2869 GCA_038850115.1 Thermoproteota archaeon | reverse complement strand
GACGGGTCTGGTTTAAACCTCTCGCCAGTTCTAACAATCATTCGTATACTCTATTTTAGTAATCATGTAGGGGAATATAAGACTTTTTCGACGGTGCTGCGAATAAAGTTGGTGTTTTTAGAAAATGCTATTTTTCCTCCCGTCTCGTGAAAACCATGTAGGAAAGTATTACGAATACTGTTGGATATAGTATCAAGACCACTAGGGATATGGGGTATTGTGAAGACAGTTTAAGCAGGTCCAAGGAATCCTGCTTGCTAGCCTTAGCGAGGACAGGGCCTGTTAACGTGCTGTAGTGATTGTTGATTGAGAAGATCTGCGTCATGTAGTTTAGCTCAACGTATTTTTTCCAGTAATCGCTCTCCGGGCTGAAAGAGGTGAAGGAGGGCATACCCAGCATCATGAATGCGACCATCATGGATATTAAAGGCATTATTATGGTGAAAAACGCCCAGAGCGCGATGCTTGCTATGAGCGAGTGGCCCGATTTATTTAAAAGCGTGGAGAGGAAAAGTGAGATGGAGTAGTACGCGAACGCGAACATCAGTGAAAATATTGAGAAGAGCGTTAGCCTGATGAAATCATCTAAGTCTATGTTTATACCGTATAGAAACATGGTTGCCGAAACCGTGAGGGAAATCGTTGTGAAAAGCGTAACCCCTATTACGGCTAGGGATGAAATAATTTTACCGTTCACCACATCCTCCCTGTAAACCGGTCTCGACAGAAGAACCCTGAGCGTCCCACTCTCCCTTTCCCTTGAAACAGCGTCGTAGCCGAAGGCTATGCCAAGGAAGGGGGCTATAAGCCCCACTGAGGAGCCCGCGCCCGAGAAAACCTGGGTTATCCTCGCGGGCCTTGCCTCCTCGGGAATCATCGAGTATGGAAACGAGAGCGAGAAAATCATAGCCAGATAGTAGAGGAGGAATATTGTTATCAACAGCCATAGTCTTTTACTTACGACAGCGTCGGAAAACTCCTTCCGTGCAATTATAATGATTCTTTTCAGCGGAGGCCTCTTATCGCGGAACTCGTTCTTCATCTTCAGCCCCCTCCCTCAGAGTAGAACCGGTATAGGTCTTCCCATTCGGGCTTAGAGGATACCATCGCCTCCACGGAGTATTGCCCCCTGCTCAACAGGGAGAACAGTTCGCTCCCAATGTCTTCCCTCCCGACAAGAGATATTCTTCCCTCCCCTTCTAGCCTGACCTCAAAAACCCCAGGCAGGTTTTTAACCTCCTGCAGAAGCCTTTCCACATCCCCTGGTTTAACACGGATCTCGTAGCCGTAGCCCCTGCTGCTCTTCATTTTTCGAGTGAGCTCATCCATGCTCCCTTGAGCAACCACCCTTCCTTTCCTAAGTATGGCAGTATGAGTACAGACCATTCCTAGGTCGCGTAGAAGGTGTGTTGAAAGGAAAACAGTCCTCCCCTCTTTAACAGTCTCCTGCGCGAATCTCCTGAAATCCATAACTCCGTCAGGGTCAATCCCTACAGTCGGCTCGTCGAATATCAGCATCTCAGGGTCTTTCAACAGGGCTTGCGCTATTCCGAGTCTCTGCTTCATCCCCCTTGAAAACATCGATACTTTAGCATTAGCCCTATCCTCTAAGCCGACTTTCTCCAAGACTTTGTTAGCCCTCTGCTTAACCATGTCGACAGGTATCCCGTCCAACAGGCCGAAATACTTAAGGTTCTCCAGGGCAGTCATGTTGTCGTAGAATCCAAAGCCTTCTGGCAGCAGCCCCACCCTACTCCTTATCTCCAACGATTCGCGAAGCACGTCGTACCCTAAAACCCTGGCTCCACCTCTCGTCGGCAAGGTTAAACCCATCAGGATCGCTATCAGCGTTGATTTCCCAGCCCCGTTCGGGCCGAAGAGCCCGTATATGCTGCCTTTCGGAACCTTAAGGTTAACGTTGTCTAAAGCCGTCACCGGAGGGTTTCCCTTGAATATCTTCACAAGGTTTTCGCATTCTATTACAAAGCTCATACTCTCCCCGCCTTCCCTGCTTTCTGAGTATTTAGAGGGAGAGGGTTAAAAAGATTGCAGCACGGCCAGCTGGTGGAGAATGCCCCGTCTCCCGTTCAAGTGAAACATAGAGGACTATTGCTGGCGCCACTACTGGTTTAACCCGGCTTGGGTTTACTGCCCACTAGGATTTCCAGAAGACCGTGTTTAAACCTGGGCCTCTACTTCCTTGAAGCCGTTCTCAACATACTGGAGGCCTCTCCGAAGCATTTTGAAAACCTTCTTGCCAGCCTCGACGCCTGTTTCGCTAACAAGACCCCTCCTTATCAGTATGCTCATATACTGCCTAGGGTTTTCAAGCCCGCTTAGCCTAGCCTCCTCCTTAAGCTTCTCAACGTCCTCGTAAGTAAAATCCCTTTTCTCAACCATGTACAAGTAGTAACCGATCAATAGTATTTTCTCATAGCCTTTCAGCATATCCGGCTCCCTCCCAATCCTCTTAGCCTCCTCGGCGAGAAACTCTGTGAAGGTTACGCCCTGTGGCGGCGGCTGGGGTTCCAGTGTTCTCGCAGCCTCAATCCTCTCCTGGAGAAACTCGCTCCTAAGCCTCTCGAAAGTAGCCTCCACAAACTCCCTGCTGCCCCAGACCTCCACCTCAACGTCTCTTTTCCTAACCCTCACGCCGTACTCCGGCTCCTCGGTTTGCATGTTCAAGCCGGAAACCATGCTTCTTAACGAAATATAAGGCTTTCTCAGGAGAGGAAACTGCTTATCTCTCTCGCAAGGTTTTCGATTTTCAAATAAGCCTGCATGTCTTCCCTCCAATCCTGGGGAAGCTTATCCCTAACCCTCCCGTATATTCTGCTGTCCATGATTACTATGACTCCCCTGTCATGCT
>JAWCMB010000011.1:36008-39319 GCA_038850115.1 Thermoproteota archaeon | reverse complement strand
GCTCGTCTAAACCTGTTTCCTCTGAATATACCAGCGTTCAGCCCCGCTCTTAACCCTCTTGTCAGCCTCCTCGACGGTTGAGGGAGGGGGAATAATCATCGGATCATCCTTCTCCCAGTTGGCTGGAGCCAGGAGGCCCGACTTAACGGAGGTTTGAACAGCCTGAGTAACCCTAGCGAGCTCCTTCACGTTCCTCCCGATTTCAACGGGATACTGGGCTGTGAACCTTAAAACCCCCTCCGGGTCTATTAGGAAAACCCCCCGGGCGACGCTTCCCTTAGCATCCATAGCCCCGTAGAGGCTTATGGTTTTCCTATCAGGGTCGGCTGCAACAGGGAACATTATTTTCAACCCGTATTTCTCCTCAACATCCCTAACCCAGGATATTACGCTCATAAGGCTCTCCGGGCATATTGAGAAAACCTCTACACCGCTCTTCCTGAAGTCGTCTATCCTCTGGGAGAGGGCGATCATCTCAGTCGTGCAGACAGGGTTGAAGCTTGAGGGGTGGGTCAGCAGGAGGACCCATCTCCCCCTTAGCTCGGAAAGCCTAACCCTGCCCCTTGTAGTGTAGGCTTCGAAATCCGGAGCCGGCTCGCCGACTAGAACCATTTCCAATCAGGTTAACGACGCAAGAGTTTTAAACTTTTAGGTTTAAACCGGTTAAAGAAAGCCCTCGTAAGCCTTCCTGTAGGTTTCTCCGGATGCAAGCCCCTTAACATCCCTCTTATACTTAGCCCTGTCGCCAACCGTGCCTGGTTTAAGCCTGCTCCACTCATCTATGCCCATTGAGAAGGCTCTTTGAACATTATCCCTGTAGAGCTCGGGGAGAACGTTGAAAGTGCAGAATGGAACAACGTTCATGTCTGGAGTGACATAGTGGACGCCACAGTGCATAACCCTCTCAACATCATAGTTATAAGGGTCCATGAAGTGCATCATCCCGAGGTAGAGGAACTTGTAGTGGAAGACGCTTAACGCACCGTAGCTCCTCCTCAAAATTATGTTGACAAGCATTCTTCCAAGGTTCAGATCCTTAGGCTGCTTATCCTTGTCTATGAAGCGGCCCAGCCTGCGGGCGAGCTCAAGCATCACCATGTACCTGCTCCTCCCCCTCTCCATCTCAACCGTCTTCTCCCTCAAGTACTCCGAGAGCCCCTTGACGTCCACGAAGCTCGTTATAGGTATGAATCTTATCCTGCCGTTGCTTCTCTCAAGATAAACGTATGTGGCCATTCCGCATGCTGGGTGAATAGGCATGTGCCACCTCTCCTTACCCTTAGTCAGCTTCTCAAGGAACATCGTTAGGATCAGCGTGAACGGGACAGGGTACCACGCATCCCTCCCTATCTCACCGTCAGTCTGCTCCTCAACAAGCCTTATCACATCCGGAATGGTTATCCTATGCTTATCCCTCTCGCTCCTAGGCATCTGGCCGACGAGCGAGACTGGTTGAAAGTTCACACCCCTGACTATGTCGCTGTTAACGGCGGCGAACCTCACTATCTTCCCGAGCTCATGCGTGTTCCAGCCGTTTATAACCGTGGGGACGAGGACGACGCTAGTCATACCTGCTTTCCTGAAGTTTTCAAAAATATATGGGATCTCCCAATGGTTCTTCACGTTTATCCTCGGATCTAGGCCGTCGAAGCTCAGATAAACAGTATTCACACCTGCTTCCCTAAGCCTCCTGGCGAGCTCGACACCGCCTTCAAGCGCGAAGAAAACACCGTGAGTGTTAAGCTGAATATGCGTGAAGCCCTCCTCCCTAGTTATCCTAATAATGTCGACAAGGTCATCCCTCACCAAAGGCTCGCCGCCCGTGAGCTGAATAGCCTTAGAACCATAAGGATACTGCTTCCTAAGATGCTTCATCATCATTCTGTATTGTTCCAATGCGGGCTCGTACACGTATCCCGATCTTTCGGCAAAAAAGAAACAATACCAGCATGAGAAGTTACACCTGTTCGTCACGACAACGTTTGCGAGAGCCGTCTGAGTGGTGTGGATGGAGCAGATGCCGCATGAGAACGGGCATGGGTTTTCAAGCTGCTTGTAGGCATACTTGACCCTGGTCGGAGGAGCCTCATATCTCATCGCCCTCCTGTACATCGCGGCATCACCCCAGTAAAGGTCCTCAACCTCGCCGTGCTCCGGACACTTCTTCCTAATCCAGATTTTACCATCCTTCTCGTAGACAAGCGCGGGGAGAAGCCTGTAGCACTCTGGGCAGACTGAAAGCGTGTCCCTAACGTGCTCCTCACCCTCCTTCAGAACAGGCTTTGGACCGCCTACGAGTATCCTGCGGCCAGCCACCTGAATCATCCTCTCTTTAAGCTCTGCTGCATCCTGCTGAACCATCAGGCTTCAACAGAAGGCTGGGGAAGAATGTTATAAAAGTTTCCCGTTTCCAGCCTCATGCCCAAGGGTAAACATCGACTCGAGCCGTTGAAAAAGGCTTTCCAGCGGTTTAAAACCGTGTTAGCCCTGAAGCCCGGATTGCGAGGCTTGCCGATGGTTCTGACTCCTCACCTAAACCCTTGATAAAGCGGCGAAACCGTGTTTAAACGCCTCTTTAAACCGCGAGATGGTTCACTCTCGTCGAATACCGCTTCTAAGATGGCGGTAACAGTTTATTGAGAATGGTTTTAGGGAGCAGATCCCTGTTGCCAAGGGTAACCACGAAGGTTGAAACACCGCTGGTTGAAAGGATGGTTCTGCAGAAGGAGTATTGCGAAGCCCTTTGGTGAATCGTTGCGACAACACTCTTGGCTGAGGCAAAAGCCTCAGAGACCGCTTTCCTGAATGATTCCGAGTAAAGCTCCATTGGGCCTATTTCGTCGATGATAACAACCTCATCCCTCTCAACGGCATCCCGTATAGCCTTGACGCCGACTCTGTCGAGCTCCACCAGGTTGACAACATACCTGCCGACCCTGGGGCCAGAGCTATAGTTGACGCTGGCCATTAAGCCCTTCCAGCCGGTTTTCAAATCCTCAACTAGGAAGCCTGTTCTAACACCCTTCTCCCTGGTCTCGTAGGTTATCATGCCGCCGAAACTCACACCCCTCTCCCTAAGCCCCTGGGCAACCTTTGAGACAACCGTTGTCTTACCTATCCCTGGCCTGCCTGTTACGAGAATCTTCATAGCTCTGTGATCATCCCCCTGGGCCCAGGGTTAATGACGAGCGTGCGCCCGATTTTTTCAGACAGGCCTGCTCTCTCGTGAACATGACCGCACAAGCATAGTGCCGGGGACTCCTCCTCTATGAATCTTCTTACTTCAACCGAGCCTATGTGCTCGCCCATCG
>JAWCMB010000011.1:0-35999 GCA_038850115.1 Thermoproteota archaeon | reverse complement strand
CTCGCCGATTTCAAACGGGGTGTTGAAGGGTGTTGGAAGACTTCCTCCCACGCCTGCGAAGGTGAAGCCTTTGAAGACTATCTTCCTGCCGTGCAGGGACACGATTCCCCTGACAGAAGCCTTCTCCTCCAGCTCGCTAGGAGTCTCGTTGTTACCAGGTATTACGAGAACATTATCGTTTAAAGCCTTAAGCTTCTCTAGGGCAGCGTCTAAACCCTTTCCGTAAACCGTGAGGTCGCCGAGGAAGACAGCTAGGTCAGCATCCCTAGAGGTTTTCAAAGCCTCCTCAAGCAGTTTGAGTCTCAAGTGAACATCGCAGCATGCAAACAGCCTCAACCCATGTCTACGGGATGTGGAAGTTTTTATGCTTTTTCAAAATACGTGTCACTTGGCCAGGCGGCTCGCCACGAGGAGCGAGAGCGCTAGCAGAATATCACCGTAGAAAAGCCGTATGACTAGGCCTAGGAGCAGCAGGACTTGCAGGGGCATGAGGAAGCTTGCGAAAACATGCTCGTCAGGCTTGAAAACATGCTCAGCCTTCTCATCTATCTTTCTCGAGAAAACTATTCTTCTAACACCGCTCCTGCTCCTCTTTTCAGCAAGGAGGAACCTGCTGTTCTCAGCAAGGTATTGCGAAAACCTTACCTTTCTGAGGAGAAGAAGTGCAGCAGCCCTTCTAAGAACGCCATCCTTCTCCAAGCCTTTGAAAAGCTCAACCCCCTTAAGCTTAACAGAGATGTTCCAGAGAAGGTTAACCGGGAGGTATAGGATGGTGAGCATAAGCGCGTTGTTCATCGTTGAAAACGCTACTGGAAGCCTTCCCGTGCTCAGGTCTATCAGGAAACCTGTCGGCGTGGAGGGGTACATTAGGCTCAGGCACATAAGCCCCTTTGCGTCAGCACCCCCGTAGACACCCCCGTAGTAGAGGAGGATGAAGATGCCTGACTGGATGCCTGCGAAGAGAAGCCACCAGGCTGGCTCAACGGAGCCGTTGAAAACACCCGGAATGTTTAGGATTATTGCTGAAGCGAGGAAGACTATCCAGATGCGGTCGTCTATCTCCCTGCTCTTAACATCCTGTATTGAGCCTATTGAGAAAAGCATTATGGAGACTATGCTGCGCGCATTCTCAAGCCAGGGCCAGTAGGACAATTCACCTTAGTCTTGAAAGCACCTCAGCCCTCTTAACGTGGAACTCGGTCACAACCCTTGCAACGTCCCTGAAGTGGGTCACGTTATTATCCATCATCCATCTTATGACGCTCTCCCTAACCTGAAGCTCCCTAACATACCAGTCTGGAGGCATGCCTATCTTCCTGCACACGTTTGGAAGGTGCACGGACCTGCTGAAGTCAACCTCGTGAACATCCTCCATCGGGTCCCAGTGTGAAATCGTAATCCTGTTCCCCTCAGGGTCAAGCTCCCAGACATGCCTAACCCTCCTGCCGAACGGTACCCCAGCCTTCTTAGGCAGGACAACCCTCTCAACAAGGCACGCGACGTTCATAAGCGGAATATAGGACTCAGCGATGTTCATAGGCGGGCTCGTCATCCTCTTAATAGCGTAGTCAATGTTCTCAGCGTGCACAGTGCTTAAACCACCGTGTCCAGTCGCCATAGCCTGGAAAAGCACGAATGCCTCTGCACCCCTGATCTCTCCAACGATCAGGTAGTCAGGCCTATACCTGAGGGAGGTCCTAACCAGGTCGAACATTGTTATCTCACCAATCTTGGAGGTCCCTAGGCCGTAGCTCTCCCGGGTTACGAATTGAACCCAGTTGTCATGCGGGATGTTGAGCTCAGCAGTCTCCTCGACCGTGACGATCTTAAGACCAGGCTTGAAAAGATTGGTTAAAGCGTTCAGGAAAGAGGTTTTACCGGCGCCGGTGCCTCCTATAGTCATGACGGTGAGCCTGTTGTCAAGGACGAACCAGAAGTACGCCGCCAGCGACGGGCTTAGCGTGCCAAGCTTTATCAGGTCGACAATGCTGAAAGGCTCCTCCCTGAACTTCCTTATGGTGAAGGTTGAGCCGAAAGTGGAGACCTCGTCCCCGTAGGTTGCCGCCAGCCTATGCCTGCCGGGAAGCATCGCGTCAACAATCGGGAAGGCTGCGCTAATATGCTTCCCGGCGAAGTGCGCCAGCTTGATTATGAAGTCGTTGAAGAAACCCTTATCCATTATCCTAAGGTTGGATGGGAGGCTCTCATACCTCCTGTGCCAAACGTAAACAGGCTTATCGATGCCGTCGCACGAAATGTCCTCAACATTCTTATCCTCCACAATCGGGTTTATCGGGCCGTAGCCTATCAGGTCCCTCCTAATATAGTATTCAACCTTCTTCATCGACTCCTCGTTCAGGGAGCCGAGGATGTTCTTGTACTTCTTCATAAGCCTGCGGGCCTCATCCATGACGTAGCTCCTCGCTTCAACAGACATGTCCTCGGGAGGAGTGAGCTCCCTGCCGAGAATATCCTTAAGCCTGTTGAAAGCACTCCTCTCATTCTTGTCAAGGCTAACCTCGTCTATGAAGTAGCCCTTCTCACCGCCTCTCCCAGGTATGGGTATGATTAGGATTCTTGCGAAAGGCTCCTCAATCCAGTACTGGTCTATGGGCTTAACGCTCGCAGGCAAAGGTTCGAAAACATACTCGACGACCTCCTCTTCCTCCTCCTTCTTTTTCTTCTCCTTCTCTTTTTTCTTCTCCTCCTTCACGGGCTTCTCCTCTTTCTTCTCAGCCACAGCAGGCTTAGCCTCAACCTTGGCCTCAGCCACAGCGGGGTTACCCTCCTTCTTAACGTCCTCAGCCTTAGCAGAGCTCATTTGACTAGGGTTAGAGGAACGGAGAGTTTTATAAAGTTTGTTAAACACTTTACCTTTCAAACCGCTTGCCGAGAAACCCGGGTGCAAAACCCAAATGTCTCCACCTTTAAGATCCAATATTACGTCACCGGCTTAAAAACATGAGAAAAAATGGAGGGTAGGGGGAGAGGGGCTATTTTAAGGGAGAACCACGCTGGTGAAGTACTCCTTGCCGCCGGTTGAGTGGAACTTGATAGTCACAGTGACGCCGCTAGTCAGAACCTGGTCGCTGAATGTTGCCCCTGAAGGTATGTCTATCTCAACGTCTTCCTCGACTCCAATGTTCGCAGGCCAAGGAAGATTTGGGGTAAGGGTTATACCCCATTCATCATAGGGTGCGTTGTTGATGAAAACATTGTCTATGCTCGCGGGAGTCGAGCCAGTATTGATGTAGGATATTGAAACTGTCCATCCCGTGTACGCGTTACCCGATGCGAAGGCGCTTCTCACCTCTATCTTCTCATATCCCATGAATGCTCCCACTAGGCCGGTCATCCATAGTGCTACCGCAATCGCAATAGTTATGCCTACGGCGACGATTATTACTGTTGTTATCACTGGGCTTACGCCCCTCCTGTCGTTCAGCATTTTCATGCCTGTTTCACCTCTTCACGTATTTAACGTGTAAATAAGATAGTATTTAAATTTTTTTAGTTTAGGAAACAACTTACAGGGCTTGATAAGTAGAGCACGCTAAACCGATTTAAACTGTTTTGAACTTTACTGAACTATAATGAACCACAATGTTTCTCTGAAAAAGCCCCTTCAACATCCTGCTTTAAAAGACTAGCCTTAAAACTCTATAATGGCAGAGTGCGATTTTCGTCACCCAACAGACGCTCCCCCTGTCATGTTTCCGACATGCATAACAGTATTTAAATCGGAAAAAAAGAATATAAGAAACGTTTTATAGTTAAATCCAGTCTTGTCGGTAGCGAGTTTCGCCGCGTGGCTGTTCGGCCCGCTTGGAGACACTGTGGCAAAGATGTGCGGCGACCTTGAAGCCTCAGGAATAAGAATATACCCGAGGGCCTACGGCTCCATGGTCCTCCTAGCAACACTCATAACCGGAATAGTCTCAGTAGCGTTGTCAAGCGTATTCATAGTCAGCTACGACCTTATTGTCCTGAACCTCGGCTTCCGCGAGGTCTACCTGATACCAGTACTGTTGATGTCGCTCCCGCTGATCGTTTTCCTACTGGGCATCGCGTGGCCCAGGATGAAGATTTCAAACATAAAGTCCTCCCTCTCCTCAGAGGTGCCTTATGCTGCAGCGTACACCGCCGTCATGTCAACCGGAGGGATCTCACCCTACGTGAGCATAATGAGGCTTTCACGCGTGCCTCTTCTCCCAACATTCCGGGAAACCGCTAAGCTTCTCGACCTGATGGTCAGGGGGCTGGGCTACGACCCTGTTACGGCTCTGGAGGAGAGCGGTAAGAAGCTTCCCTCAAAGGAGTTCAGGGAGCTCCTCCTCGGCTATGCTTCAACGCTTAAGACTGGCGGCGACGTTGTCCACTACCTTCTGCGCAGGACTGAGCTCCTCTTCCAGGAGAGGCTTGAAAACCTTAAGATGGTTGGAGGTAGGCTCGGCCAGCTTATGGAGGTCTACATTGTTTTCGCAATACTCCTCCTGCTCGGCATATACACTATTTACGCTGTCCAAATGTCTATTGGAGAGGTCGTAGGCGGGGCTGGCGGAGGAATATTTGGAAACATATTCTTCTTCGCGCTGTTCAGCTACGCTTTCCTACCGTTTTTCTCCCTGCTGTTCCTCTGGCTTATAGACGTTGTTCAGCCTAAGTACCCGATGGAGGACAACACGCCTTACATCGTCTTCGCCGCCACAGCAACACCCATGCTGATCCTCCTTATACCCGGCTTCTACCTTTCATTCCTAATCCCGGTTTTAAACGAGCTGCCGCCATTCAACATTCTAAGCGGCTTCATAGTGTGGCTTAGAGAATACTTCAACCTTGAGCCAGGGTACGAGGCGACCTTAGGCATTATCCTAGCCCTAGCCTTCGCATCCATCCCCGTGGTGGCCTACAAGATGTATATCAACTTTAAGGAGAAGGGTATGGAAACTGGTTTCGCAAACTTCCTCAGGGACCTTGTTGAAATAAGGAAGTCTGGGCTTAGCCCCGAGAAATGCATAATATCCCTCGCGGAGAGGAACTACGGTAATCTTTCGAAGCACGTTAAGACGATGGCCACGCAGCTCTCATGGGGTGTAAGCCACTCAAGCATATACAGGAACTTCTCAAAGAAGGTTAGGACCTGGCTTACGAAGATAAGCATGTTCCTCCTGCTCGACGCTATCGAGGTTGGAGGCGGGACGCCTGAGACGCTTGAAACACTAGCCAGGTTCAACGAGTCGATAATACTGATGGAGAAGGAGAAGAGGTCTGAGCTCAGGCCGCTGCTCATGATACCCTACATTGGGACGGGTGTGCTGGTAGTGGTCGTCATAGCTCTTCTAACCTTCTTCAGGTCGATGCTGCTAATGGCTGGGCGCTCAATGGCTTTCGCAGACCTCGTGAAGCTTCTCCTCCCGCCGGTTGTGATCCACGTATACATGATGGGGCTGGTCGGCGGGAAAATAGCTTACGGAGAGGTTTCTTCAGGCTTCTTCCACGGTTTAATGCTACTCATATTCACCCTGGCCACGATACTGCTTTCCCCATACTATTCTTTCAGCGCGGTGCCCACGGGCGGTGGTACTGTTGGCTAGGATGAGGCTTGGGAGAAGAGGGGTGTCTGAGGCGGTTACGTCAGTCATGCTGATCACCATGTCCCTCGGCACAATGGTGGCAGCAGTCTTCTTCGCCCAGCGGAACCTTCAGATGCAGGCTGAAACAACAGAGTTTGAGAACGGTAAGGCAAGCATGCTCAGCCTGGCTCAGATGATCGAGGGCCTGATCTTCTCAAAGGGCTCGTCCGCCTACACTAGGTTCACTATTAACAGCGGGGGGCTTTCCCTAGCTAAGGGGAATGAGAAGCTCACCGTAACAGTTGAAGGAGACACGATTTTCGCAGAAACTGTTAACCTGATAAGGCTCAGGGGCGGGGCTGGCGTCGCCTCCCCGAATTACGTTGTCCTCAAAGGGGTTTCTGGCAGCTCGCCTGACGAGCATATGAGACACCTTATAGTCAGCCCGGAGGACTCGGCGCCGCTGGGGTGGGTATACTTGAAGCGTGAAAGCGGCGTCTGGGTTGTGACCGACTTCGGCCGGGTTAGGGTTGTGCCCTCTGGGGCAATCCGCTACACTGCTGACGGTATGAATTGGACGACGGTTAACACTGTTGAAATAACGTGCGTCAGAATCGTCTGGGGAAGATTCAGCGGAAGCGGCACCTTCGACGTCTGCGCCAAGGTTACGGGCGTAACCACGACGGTTAGAAAATACGACTCGCCCAGCGTGACCGTAACAGTGGGAAGAGGCTCTTACAGTAAATCCTACAGCATTCCGAGCCAGGCTGAGGATGAGGCGACGGCCACCCTGGTTTTCCTGACGGTGGTGGATGTTGAGATATCGGTGGTGTGAGAAAAATGCCTTCAGCACCGCTTGAAACAGCCATCTTGACGACAGCCCTCTACGGCATTCTCCTGATATCACTAGGCATGTTTTCAATGGTATACCAGTGGGTTTTCCTCGACTCGGTTAAAATAAGGCTGGGCGAGTTGGCGAACCAGGTGGCTTACGAGGTCACGTGCATATACTCCATGTGCCAGCAGTCTAGGAACGAGGAAATACGCTTGTTTAAGCCGATAGAGTTCCCTGTTTCAGTCTCAGAGTATGGCTATACTGTCGAGCTTAAAGAGACTGAGGGAGTCTGGTTCGTCTCAACCTATCTGGAGGCTAACAGGGTGGTTAGCGCGTCTTCACCTCTTTGGAAGGAGCCGAGTGAAGCCGTCAAGGTTGAAACAGGCTCCGGAGACTTGCAAGTCGGCTCATACATTATTCATTATGAAGGGACGCTCCACTCTGGTCAGGCTAGGCCCGTAGTCTGGGCTGAGAAGTATGGCGGCGCCATAAGGGTTGGAGTAGGCTGGGTTAAGAGTGGAGGAGGCGGGTGATTAATGCACATAACGCTTGACAATATTTTCGCGTTCCTAATCCTCACCCTGATAATGGTAACCTTCATGGGCTACATAATTCCTTCAGCATACCTCTCCCTAACAACCGCCAGGGAGCATCAGCTTGAAGAAATTGCTCAATCCGTGATGGATAAGATACTCCTGAACCCGGGGCATCCTGAGGAGTGGGGGAACATACTTGTCGCAGAGTCCAGCGGAGACCTCTCGGCCTTCGGGCTTCAGAAGACAGGCGGATCCATGTACGAGCTCGACGTTAACAAGATTCTCAGAATAGCTTCAACAAGCACTTCGATGGTGACGCTTCCTGAAACGATTCGCATAGACCCTGAAACCATAGCAAGGCTCCTGGGGCTGGGCCATGAATACGGTTTCAGCATAAGGATCACGCCGGTGCTCAACATCAGCTTCAGGGTTCTGGACCGCTATGTTCTTAAGAACGGGGGAGGGGCTTCGGTTCCTAAGACTGTGGAGGCTCATGTCGTGACCTCTGAGGGCAGGCCTGCGATAGGCGCTAACGCCACCGGGTTCTACATTCTCATGACCGTTAGGAGAAACAAGAATGAGGACATAAGCTACCTAAACTATTCTTACGCGACGGGCACGGTAGGTTTAGACGGTAAGGCTACGTTCAGCTTCGAGCCCCTCCTGCAAAGCATCGATGAAGAGTTGAAGACGAGCGAGTTGAAGAAGATCTGTTCAGCAGCCGTCGTGTACGCTGACTACTACGGGTTCAGGGCCGTCAACTCCTCGGTTCTCGACGGTGGAAGCGATATTTTGAAGGGGACGGCTGTAGGACAGTATTTGATAGTGGAGTTTCCGATCACAGAGTTTCCTAAGGGTGCGAGACAATTGGAGAACCAGACGGGCCTAGCCGACCCGCCTTACTACGTTTACGCTAGCACGCTTCACAACGATACGAACGGCATGTCTGGCATGATTATAAACAAGGGCTCTAAAAAATACCGTGTGTACGAGCTTTCAAACACCGTCGACGACGACGTTTCCCTAATAATACTGCCGGCGAAGTATCTCGGAAACTATTTCACAATCCTTTTCTTCAGATCACCCTCTGACGTCACCTGCCATGTCGGAATGGCCTCAGGCAACATTAAGACAAGCGTGCTGAGGAGAATGGTTAAGGTGGGCTCGTTCCACTACACCGTTGAGGTCAGGGTTTGGAGGTGGGCGGAATGATTGACTCAAGGGGGCAGATGAGGGTTGTCGAGGCGCTTCTGGCAAGCGGGATAATCGCGGTGGCGATGTGGAGCATGATAAGCCTCACCAGGAGCCCTGACCCATATAGTGCTAAGGCTAGGAACGAGGTTGAAAAATACTGTTACGACTTCCTGATGAGCCTGGCTGAGAGAGAGGTTTTCGACAGGGTGATTTTCAACTCTACAGGCATTAGGCCCTACTGGGAGGGCTTGATGAAGAACGTGTTGAACGGCCTCCTGCCTGCTAACAGCCTGTACAACATGACTGTCTTCAACATGACTCAGACAGGGGAAACAGTCGCAGAGATCCCGCTGGGCGCAAGCATGTCCAACGCTTCCCCGGAGGACTTCAGCATGGCGAAGGATGTTGCTGCGGCAGACATCACTTACACCACTAGAAGCAGGTGGGTTTTGAAAATCCACCTGGAGGTTGGGAGAAGATGATTACTAGAGGCGTTTCAAATGGTTGGAGGAGGGGTCAAATCATACTCGTAATGAGCATCCTGCTCGTAACCGTCATCATCATGGTTTCAACGATAGTCTACTTGACTTCCACCCAACACCTTTTCTTCAACTATAATCCGAGCAGGGAGATCGTTCTAAGCATAGACGCCGACTTCCATAGGGCGCTTACGAGAATACTTGCGAACACTACAGCTTCATACAGCGAGTGGGCTGAGATGAACGGGCCGAGGAAGAACGCGAACCTTACTTTCTCATACTGGGTTCTCGCAACCCAGACGGCTTACGCTGGCAAGGGGTTGAACATTGAGACATGGTGGATAGACAAGCCCATACAGGAGAGGAAGACGATGGAACTGGTAGTGGGAGGCTCTAAGATGAACCTTTCATACCCGGAGAGGAAGCTTCAGGATAGGCTGCTTAAACTATTCTGGTATAGGCCTAACAGCATTTCAGCAATAGGTGCGGACATAAGCATAGACGCTACAGCCCAGGGCGTAATAGGGTGGAGGGCGACGCACATTGTTCTCCTAAACCTTACGATAACCTCGATAAGGGTTGAGAAAAACGAGAAGGCTGTCTACTTGGACCTGGTTGTCCTGAGGGAGAACGGTTTCCCAGTTAACGACCTTCACAAGGCGAACTTCGAAATATATCTTTTCAACCCTGATGCTCCCCAAGGAGTATACCCTTGGATGAGGGAGAAAATGGATATTCAGGATCAGGTGGTTTACAACGGTGGGGGAAGCTACACGATCAGGCTCATCCCGGATTTCAACCCTGGTGGAAACTCGCAATTCTGGACTTTCTACTACCAGTTTGTGCTCGTCAGGGTGAAGGATAACAGGGGGATAGTGGTTGAGGCATACAGCTACGCGGGCATAGAGTACACTATTCAGGAGAACGCTGTCGAACCGTTTTATCCCAACGACCCGTCGAAGACTGATGAAAAATACTTGTTGGAGATACTTCCAGACGGGAAGATATACTGGTTCGGCTGGCCTATAAACACGGGGGACAGCCCGCCTATACCCATGCCTCCAGTGAAGCAGGTAAGGGTCTACCTCAACGACACGTCCTCCCCAACAGGCTTCGCGGAAGCCTCCTACCAGGCTGAGCGCTGGACACCTGACTATAAGCTTCCGCTCTTCAACTACTCTGAGTGGAGGAGGAGGCTTGGAGAGGGCTCTAAGATCGCTTTCCTAGTGGACTATCCTCCCGGGGTCTACCAGAGGAAAGTGAGGATAGTTTGGGCGGAGGATTGTGACACCAATCCCCCTGACTACGTGATCGATATCGAGTATGGGGAGGACGAGGTGAAGATCAACAATAAGGTTTACACAATGAAGCTTAAAGTTGGCCCCGGAAGCTACGAGCTTGACTACAGCCTCAGCATGGTGAACAGGGACAAACGCCACACTGAGTATGCGCTGTTCGGCTACGATGTCTTAGGATTTAGTGGCGGATACTGGTTTCCGAAGAGGCTGCCATACTATATGAATACGAGTAGTGGAAGGACTTGGGAGGTGCCTAAGCCTGGGCCGATAAGGATGTATGCTTTCAGAAACTCCACCCAAGTCTATGAGACTTTCGAGATAAACAAAACGGGAAAACTTACCCACACTATTATTGATGATGAACTGCTTCACACTGAAATCATATCTGTAGCATATGGTGTGAACTACTTCACCTGGACTTTTTCAGGAACATGGTTGAGAGCCACGACCTTGAACTATTCCACCTACATTACGATGATAAACGGTAACGATACTGATAGGAACGTTTTCCCGACGAACAGGGTGAAATGGGGCACCGTCTACTCCACTGACCCCAAGTATAAAAAATACATAAACGGCAGTTTTGCGAGTTCCCATATGCAGCATAGAAGCTATGATCTGGGTATAAATAATGATGCATCTTATTCCTACTTCCTGACAATGTACAACGAGTATTTCGGAACCTCCATATTCATGACGAGCGAATCACTTAAGTCGCTTGAGTCAGACGATAAGAAGGACCAGGGATGGATATGGACATCCGCGGACTACGCGAGAAGAGTAATGTCCTACGACTCGATCTACTTCAATTATCCAAAGATTTTTAGCGTTAAAAAGAATAAGGGAGACACGTTTCTAATAAAAGCAGCTGGAATGATACATAGTGGGGGATCTCCCAGTGCTGCATTCAACGACACAAAAACTTGGGCTAATGGGAATCAGTATAGAGGGAGCAATGCCGTTAAGATACCTGACATGTACTACAGAATGTTCACTGGCGACTTTAATCCCACGATTATTGGCAGTCCTGTAATTCTGTATTATGCAGAAGACTAGGCGTCTCGGACTCAAACATAATTTGTTAAGGCTTGGGGAACATGTGCGTAAAACATCCTTTCATGTTTGCAGAAACGTTTAGTTTATACTAATATATGGGTGCACACTACAAGAACTCCATCAACGCCGTTAAATATACCCAATGACTTATGTCGATCCGGCTATTAAAGCGGCCTAGGCGTCAATGCTCCACTTACAGAGCTCCTTTAGTTTATTCTGATTAGTGGAGGAAGCAGTGAGGTGGAAACAGTCTACGTTAATCTCTTAGGATGGTGCTTCTAAAACAGGCTCTTCTATTCGTAAACTGGGAACAATAAACCCTTTTCTTCAAGTGTGGAGATCTCGGAAACATTTATAAGTAAGATTAATGTCTTATTTGTAAGACTAAATGGGTGGTCTAGAACACCATCGTAGACTATCTAAAGAGAAAAAGGATGCGGCTTTCGAAGAATACGAAAAGAAAAGGTATACTGTTGTGGGAGACCTGGCGATTAAGGCTGTGGAGCAGGCCATAGAGGCCTTGGCTTCTCTCGACGGTCTGCACTTTCACGCAAGTCCTAGGAGCGCGCATGCCAACAGGATATCGTGGGTTAAGAGAAAATTCCCAGAACTCTCGGGCTATGTGGATATGCTCTGGGGCGCGTACGGTATGCTTGGCTACGAGGGGGTTGATGGCGAGAGGGCTGGAAAAGTTTTGGAGGCTATGGAGGCTATTCTCAATGGTTTTGAAGAGAAGACTGGAGTACGATTTAAGTAGCTTAACCGAGGAGGTTTCCTCGATCAACGAGGTTATTGCAATAATACTTTTCGGCAGTGTTGCAAGGGGAGACTACGACGAGTATTCTGACTACGATCTGCTCGTAGTGTTCAAGGATAGGGAGAGCATGTGGCGTAGGTGGGATGAGCTTTTCCAGAAGGTGGGGAGGCTCAACCTGCTTGTTCACCTTATCCCGAAGAGCCTCGACGAGTTCACCGGTGGCGAGCCGACCTTCCTAGGGGAGGTTTTTAAACACGGTAAGCTTCTCTATTCAAAGTATCCGTTTCAATCCTACCTGGTGCCATTTAACCTTAGACGCATAAGGCTCCTAACTTACAGCATGAGAAGGCTGAGGCAAGAGGATAAGATGAGGCTTCTCTACAAGCTTTATGGCAAGAAGGGGGCTAGAAATACGGGGCTCATCAATAGGCTGGGCGGTTTAAAGATTGGCGAGGGATGCGTAATCATGCCGGAAGAGAATGCTGAAACCATCTTGAATGTGTTGAGGGAACATGGGGTTGAGGTGAAATCCTTCGACGCTTATGTTCCAAGAGGCAAGCCGGAACCCCTTGGGAATGAGAAGTAAAACTCGAAAGATTATTGGAAAATGCAGTAACCGGTTGAACCATTCTTACTATAGGAGTATTGAAAGTATTTCAGACAACTCGTTTATTATGAAATCTGGTTTAACTGCTTCAAGCTCAGCCTTAGGCCTCACGCCCCTTAAGACGGCAACTGTGTATGAGCCTGCAGACCTACCTGCCTCGATGTCCTCCGGCCTGTCTCCAACCATCACAGCCTCCTCCGGCTTCACATTCAGCATTTTAACCGCCTTCAGAACCGGCTCAGGCGAGGGCTTAGGCTTAGCGTCTCCAGCGGATACTGTTGCGTTGAAGAAGCCTCCTATTTTGAAGCTGTTCAAGTATTCTGGCAACTCCTCCCTGCTGGTGTTCGACACGACCCCGAGCAGATAGCCCCTCCTCCTTAATTCCCTGATTGCATCTAAGGCATCAGGGTAAAGCCTGCCGTGCTTAGGCATGTAAGTGTAAATCCATTCTCTAACCATTATTCTGGCAAGCTCCTCCAGGCTCATGTTTAAGCTTGTTTCCCTGGCGATTGTTTCAACTATCGTTCTAGAAGTGTTTCCAACCAGCCTAGCGTTCTCCCTGAAGCTTCTCTCAGGAATGTTGAACCTCCTCAAAATGCTATTGATCATGATGTGGAACGCTTCGAAAGTGTCAACTAAGGTGCCGTCGAGGTCGAACAGTACCGCCTTAACCTTAAGAGGCATGGGGAGAGTTTTTAGGAAACGGTTTTTAAACTTGTAGGAACATAATGATCTAAAAAGTGTTTTTGACAGCCTGCGGAGAATCAAGTAGGCTTGAGCGCGCTGAGCACTATGCTGAATAATTCTTATGCTGATCAAAACCTGTTTTTACTTCAAAGATATGAGTGAAAGAAAAGATTTATTTAGTTTTAAGCCTCTCCGAAACCAAATGAAGACGAGTAGAGAAGTTTTTAGAAAGCTTGAGACAGAGTACTCCAGCTATCTGGAAGGGGAAGCGGTGAACAGGTTTTTCCAAGACTTTGAGATAAAGTTTGCAGCTGGGCACTGGGCCGCCGGAGACTTCCTAGACAGGTTTGCAACAAAGGGATATAATAGTGACGATCCTGATTTCAAGAGCGACATTATTTCTCAGCTCAGGAGGGTTAAGGAGGCTGGAATCAAGGGGGTTGAGTTTCACGACGTGCTGTTCATAGATTCAAACTACAGGAAGGTTGAAAGCATCGTAAGCGAGGTCAGGGAGGAAATTGAGAAACTGGGGTTGACGCCCACGAACATGAACACGAATCTTTGGACGGACCCTAAGTGGAAGCTAGGCGGCATAACGAATCCCTCTAGGAAGATCAGGGAGGATGCTCTTCAAATAGCCTTCCAGGCTGTTGAGCTGGCTAAGGAGATCGGGTGCAGCAGCATCTCCCTGTGGCCCGGGGCCGATGGCTGGGACTATAATTTCGAGGTGAACTACGGTAGGCAGCTTGAACTTTTCATAGACGGCTGCGAAATGATAAACAGGGAGGCTAAGAAGGCGGGCCTAGTCTTCGGCGTAGAGGCTAAGCTTCACGAGCCTAGGGAAGGAAACATGGTGATCCCGACAACTCATCTGGCAGCCCTAGTGGCGAAGACAGTTAACCAGAGGAGCGGCGGGATGAACATGGGCGTATGCATCGACTATGGGCATGAGCAGATGTATGCTGTTGAACCTGCCGCAACGGTTTACGCTTTGAAGAAGCTCGGAGTACCGCTTGTTAACTTCCACATTAACACGGCTAAGCTGCACAGTAACGATGAAGACAGGATTGCGGGAACAGGCGACATTTGGAGGATGGTTGACTTCATATATGCTGCGATCGACACTGGCTACGAGGGCTGGTTTGGGGAGGACCAGTTCACCTACAGGATGAACCCTGTGAAAGCCATGTATCTATCTAAGGAGTTTTTCGCAAACCTGGCGAAAAAAGCCCTGCTTATATACAGTAGGAGAGACGAGTTTGAGAAGGTCAGGGAAACCGGGGACCAAGCTGAAATAATCAACTTCGTCAAGAAAATAATTTTGAAGGGATAGACCCAGAGAAACCTGAGTTTTTCCACGATAAATTTAAAAGTTGTTACTGCATTCTAATCAAGGTGTTAAGATTGGGGGGGTTCCTCCTCGGTTCGGACATAGGGACTTCTGCAACGAAAACAGTACTGGTGGACACGGAGGGCAGGGAGGTTGCTAGCTCAACCGCCGAGTACGGTGTGATAACTCTTAGAACAGGCTGGGCTGAACAGTGGCCTGACGTCTGGTTTCAAGCATTATGCCAGACCATTAAAGATGTTATAAAGAGGGCGACGGTCGACCCGCGCGACATAGCTGGATACTGCGTTAGCAGCCTCTACGGCGGCTCAGGAATACCGTGCGACAGGGAGATGAAGCCTCTCAGACCATGCTTAATATGGGCTGACAGGAGGGCTAGCGAAGAGTGCAGGTGGATCAGGGAGAACATAGGCGGGGAAAGGGTTTTCAAAGAAACCTGCAACACTATAGACCCATACTACGGGTATACTAAGATGCTCTGGATAAAGAGGAATGAGCCGCAGGTTTGGAGCAGGATCCACCAGCTGGTTACACCTAACGCCTACTGCGTATACAGGTTGACTGGAGAAATATCGGTGGACTATTCTTCAATAGGCAACTACGGCGGGATTTTCAACCCCAAGGAGAGGAGGTTCGCCGAAGAACTGATGAGCGATCTAGGCATACCTAGAAGCTTTTTCCCGGAGAAGATAAGCATGTCTAAGGATGTTGTTGGCGAGGCTACTTCAGAGGGTGCTGAGCTAAGCGGCCTCGCCAAGGGTACGCCTGTCTGTGCCGGGGGAATAGATGCGCCGATGTCAGCTCTAGGGGTTGGCGCGCTTGGCGACGGCGAGCTCGCGATGATGCTTGGCACCTCGGTCTGCAACGGTTTCATCCAGGATGAGCCCAGGTTCTCCCCGAAACTCATAAACTATTCCCACGTGGCGTATGACGACAGGAAGTTCTATTCTTTCGCCGGAATCATAACAGCAGGCTACGCGATCAGGTGGTTCAGGGACAATCTTGGGAGCGTTGAAAGCATGCTTGCCAGGGAGACTGGTTTAAGCGCCTACAGCATCCTGGACATGGAGGCTGAAAGAGTGCCGGCTGGTTCCGACGGGCTGATATTCCTCCCGCACATGATGGTTGGCGAGAGGGCCCCGTGGTGGGACGAGTATGTCAGGGGTGTTTTCTTCGGCTTAACTCTCAACCATACTAAGGCCCACATGTTCAGGTCTATTCTGGAAGGCATCGCTTACGCTATAAGGTACTGCATTGAGACTGGTGTGGAGGCAGGAATACCCCTTAGGAGGGCGATACTTGTTAACGGGGGAGCAAGGTCAAGGGTCTGGAGGAGGATAATAACAGACGTTTTAAACATGGATGTGGAGTACTTGGCTGCCAGCATAGGCGCACCATACGGTGATGCTCTGCTCGCCGGAGTGGGGACTGGGACTCTTAGGGGATACGAGGTTATAAACGAGTGGTTGACTAGCAGCGAGACGATTAAGCCGGCTCAGGAGGCAGCCTCTAAATACGGGCAGCTCTACAGAATCTACAGGAGCCTCTACGAGGCCCTCAGGGAGGATTTCAGGGAACTTAAGAGGCTTGAGGCCCGGTGACACTCCGCTACCAGTTTTTCGCCAGGCTCCTCCTGTAGGCCTCTGCTTGCAGCCTCCGGATGGCTTCAGCCTGCTCAACCGACAGCGAGTCGGGCTTCCCGCCTGGTTTAAGAAGTCCAGCTAGGATTGAAGAGAACACGGTGATCTTAGCACTCTCCTCCATTATCTCCAGCCGGTAGTATGCTTCTCTGAGCGACGAGCCGAGAGTAATCACTCCATGATTCTTTAAAAGCATGCATTCATGCGTCCTCGCGGCCTCCCCTGCTGCTTCAGCAAGCTCCTCTGAGCCCGGCGGGTAGAACGGCAGGCTTGCAACCTTCTCCAGGAAAACCGCGTGGTCAGGGTAGAGCGGAGTATTCAGGTCAAGCCCCACCGTGCTCAGGGCTATGCAGAAAGGAGGGTGAGCATGTATGACAGCGTTAACATCCTGCCTGGCTAAGTGGCATTTCGCTAGAACCGCGACCTCCATTGAAGGTCTTAGAGCACCCTTCACTACTTGAAGTGTTTTCAAGTCCACTTCCACAAAATCCTCTGGTCTCAGCTCCCCAAGGTTGAAGCCGCTCGGCTTAACGAGCATCGTGTCGCTGAGGCCCAGTCTGGCGCTTAGAGTTCCACCTGGACCCGTGGCCAGCTTAGCATTGTATATGGCGTGCGCATATTCGCTGAGCGTCTTTCTCAGGTTCTCCTCAGACAGGTTAACACTTGGCTGCAATCCTAGTGTTGGAGGTGATTCTTTGAAATAAAAACATTTTGCCATAGGCAGCCCGAAAATCAAGACAGACGCGTCTTGCTTAGCACGCTGCTTAATTCAGCTCGGAAAACGTGTTTCACGCTCAGCATCCTTGTCGATCAGGACGAGAACCCAGTCCTCCTTCGGCCCGCTCGAGGGAGGTGTGAAAGTTTTCCTCGGAGCATTGTCAAGCTCACCCATGGTTTCAGCAACGCCCGTCCTAGGGTTATACCAGTAGGCAACAAGCCTGTTTTTAAAAAACCTGTTTAGGCTGAGAGCCACCTCCCTGCCCGTGGGAATGTATACGAGTGCATAGCTGCAATCCGCCCCCCGCGTAGCCTGAATATGTTCAGCACCTTTGCCAACGTCGTTCGCGATCATCGACTGATCCGGTATACGGTTCAGCATCGGGAACGATTCTATGAGGCTCCTTAAATGCTGCATTTGAGACGCGCCTGGAAGGTTCAGAGCCGCCTTCCAGGGTGTTCTCGCGTAGCTTATCGGCTCACGCCCAATCTCGAAAAACTGCCAGATATCGTGGCAGCCGTAAGTATGGCCGAAGGCGCCTGCGAAGACACCCCAGTATGCTGCTTGACGAGCATCATGGTCGTCAAACCAACCATTCTCAGGGTTCCAGTTAATCGGATGGTCTTCGTAGCGAGCCTCACCGTCTAAACAGGGTTTAGTCGGCTTCATGTCATAATCATTCCTGATCATCTCATAATTCGGGATGTTGCGGGCTGAATGCCCGGATTGAAGCATGTTAAAATCCAGCCAAGGCTCGTTGTGAAAGAACCTGGAGGATGACATTCCTCCCATAGGATGGTATGTTATTAGATGGCTTCCGTCGTCTCCCATTCTTAAGCCCTCCGCCATGGAGCGCCAGACCGCGTAATGCGCCTCGCTTTCACAGGGCCTGTCTCCCCCAAGGATCCAGATAATCATCTTATCCCTCAACCTCCTGCCGAGGAATTCACCGTATTCACGCGCATTTTCAGGCGTGAATATTTCAGGGCCTCCGCCCCACTTCTTGTTAACCTTATCGCCCCAAGTAGGCAGGACGCCGACATACAGTCCCAGCGAATTAGCGAGGTCGATGATAAGGTCAACATAGTCGAAGTACCTGTTATTCGGCTTCCTCGGATCATTATTGTGAAGAGGAAGCTCGCCGTACTTGTTTGGAACCGTTAAACCGTTGAACTCAGATATTACAACCGCCTGGATAACATTGAATTTTTTACCAGCCCTGTCGCGAAGATAATGCTCCGCCTCCTGGTAGCTGAGGCGGTGGAAAAGCTCCCAAGCAGTATCACCAAGGTAGAAAAAAGGCTGCTTGTTCTCACCGACTATGAAATGTCCGTCTCCAGGATGGTTTTCCTGAAGAAAAACTCTTAAACGCGTTTTTCTCACAGCCTCAACCATGTTCCCACCCCTTTTTCCACTGCCCTCCTATAAACTTCAGGAGCCACTGCCATGTCTTCTAAAGCCAGCCCCAGGTTCATAGCCATCGTTCTCTCGTCCTCCCTTTCCCTCCCCGGCTTAAACCCGCTAACTATCTCCCCCAGGTCCGCGTACGGGTCGGGTGTTGAACGGAAATACCCGATGCTCCTATAGTATTGGAACTGCGCGTGGTCGTCGGTGCTTATCTTGTCAAACTGCGCGAGCGCCTCAGGCTTCCAATAGCTGTCGAAGTCGACGGCGCTTGCAAACCCGCCTGGTTGCAGCCAGTCTCTGCCGATTGTCGGCTTCGGGTTCTTCAGAATCGGGCCTGAGGTCACTACGATGTCGCTTCTAACTACAGCTTCCCTCGGCTCGTTAACCCCCATTATCTCGACGCCAAGCTTCTTCGACATCTCCACCACGTACTTTCTTTGAGCTTCCCTAGAAATGTCGTAGGCGTATACGAGTTTGATCTTGAAAAGGGAAGACAACGCCTCAAGATTTGTGCGCCCCTGAACCCCGCAAGCCAGTATGCCGACAGTCTCGCTATCCGGTCTCGCCAAGTATTTAGCAGACAGGGCTGTTGCCGCGCCAGTCCTATAAGCCGTTATCCAGGTGCAGTCCATGACCGCGTAGGGCAGGCCTGTTTCAACATCGTTTAATATCAGTAGACCACTTATGTAGGGGAGACCATGCTTATAGTTCTCCGGATAGCCACTCACCCATTTTATTCCAGCAGATTTCAGCTTCGGAATGTATGCGGGCATCGCGTGGATGAAAGCATCCGGCTTCGTATGGATCCCGGGTTTAGGCGGCATTTCCACAAGGCCCTGGCCCTTAAGCCTGAACGCTTCCTCCAGAAGGCCAATTATGGTTTTAACATCAAGCCCCACGCTTTCAACATCTGAACGCGACAAGTAGAGCAGCTCCCCAGGGGTCATTCAGCGCTTAAAAGCCAAGGATTAGAATAAAAATATTTTCCTTGTTGTAGGCCATTTAGCCTAATTTTAAACAGACGCTGCAATAAGTCTGGATGAGGCGTAGAACTAGCGGCGCACGAGAACTCTCTACGAATGGCTCGGGAAGGCGCTTAAGATAGTTCAAGAAGCATCCTCACGCAGAAGAGCAGCTTGGCTCACTTTCATCCACACCCTGGGAGAAACGCTTAAGCCAGGTGATTCTGTCGGCGAGAATAATCTAGGAGTATTGTTTGACTCGTTGCATTGGCATGCGTCATACGGCACGCTTGGCAATATAGAGTCTCTTAAGGGAAGCAACATAGTGGACATGCATATAAACGATCTGCCAGCCGGAATAAGCTTTGAAGAGCAGGTTGATAATAGGGGGATGCTACCAGGTGAAACAGGGGGGATAAATTGCAGGGGCTTTTATCAGCTTTAAGTAGAATCGAGCATGATTGGCCAGTTACGGCTGAACCTTTTTACGACAAGCTTAGAGAGATGAAACTCGAAGATGCATTACTGCTTGTTTCAAAATCGCTGAGATCAATATGGCCTTAAAAAGGAGCGCGTAATACGAAAATATTCTGCCACTATTCGCTATGAATCGCGCCGTATTTTTCGGGAAAGGCAGCCTGACCCTTAAAGTTCTCTAAGGCGAGATTATCAACGTTACGATAATCCAACGCGTGTCTAAAGTATTCTGGGAGATTCTTCCCCCAAACCACTTCGCAGTTTCTTAAAGTTACGTTCTGAGCATTCTCTATGTAGAAGCCTGACGTCGGATGGTCCCGCAACCCCTCGCCCGGGCAGGGGCGGATATCCTGCCGCCCGCCCGGCCATTTAGACCATTTATCCAGCTCCACCCTCACGTTTTCCAAAAGAATATCGTCAATGAGGCTCTTATCCCAGCCTTTAATGAAAACCCCGTTCTCGCTTCGGCAAAGAATGTTCGAAAAGCGTATGTGACGCACATGGCCGATCCCGTGTTGCGCAGTCCATGGAATAGCGGTTATATAGATCGGTTCAGCCATTCCCCACCAGTCCTCGTGGAACAAGCGTGTTTCAACAATAATATTCGAGAAAATAATGTTCTCCATATCGCTCTCCTCGCTTAGATGCACAGCCAGACCGCGGTGGCTTGAATGAATAACGCAGGAATTGAACACAGCATTACGTATCGGGGATCGTGCCTCACATCCAATAGCAATCGCAGCGGATGTGGAAACCAGAGTACAACCTGTGACAGTAATGTTTTCACAGGGCCCAAATCCATCGGTTTCTCGACATGCTTTAAGAGATATGCAGTCGTCCCCAGCTTCGATCTGACAATTGCTAATCTGCACATTACGGCAGCGATCAATATCTATTCCATCATTATTAGGTAACTTAAGATCGTTAAGGATGCGTGTGCTACTGATCGCCACATCCTTGCATCCTGAGAGTCGGATGGTCCAGAGGGCACTGTCTCGCAACACGACATCGTGAATCGTCACGTTAGAACAGCCGAGTAGGAAAACTGCGAATGGCCTTCGCTGACGCATACGGTAAATGTATGGTAGAGCCGTTTCTATAAACATCCTTCCGTTTCCATCAATTACGCCTCCGCCAGTAATGGATATGTTGCTCGCATCGTACGCGGCGATAAGCGCCCTGTATCTAGTGGGAGGCACGTTAGAATAATCATCTATATTGCTGCTGCCAATTATTGTTGCTCCACGTTCAATAAACAACTCTATGTTTGACTTAAGAACTAACGTTCCTGTAACGTACACTCCTCCGCTAGGTATCACCACACGACCGCCTCCCTCCTCATAGCATCTGTCTATCGTCTTTTGAATCGCCAACGTATCGTTAACGCTACCGTCCCCAACCGCGCCGAATTCTCGAACATTATGGCGCACCATCTGTTCTCCCCATGGTCTTCATGGTCAAGATGGTTAAATGCATTATGGTGATCAAGCTAGCTGCTAAACCATTCTTCAAAGCGAGAAAAACCATTTTTAACCGTAAGCACAATGAATTCTGAAGCGTTTAAAAATCATAAAAACAGCGTGTTTCCTCGCGTTGCATCAAAGGCCTAAAACATCTCAAAAGCAGGGCATCACCGTATTCTCCAACGCCCAAACATGGTGGGCGACTGCCCAGCGGTCTAAAGATTAACCGTCAGAAAACTTTTCCACCGGCCCCATGGACTAACGAGCCCTCAACAATACTTTTTTAAACCAGGGGTAAGAACTAGAGGGCAGTATGAGCAGCAGGGAATCCTCGGTAAAATGGTTTAGGGAGGCGAGGCTCGGAATATTCATACACTGGGGAGTCTACTCCATCCTCGGAAGAGGAGAATGGGTTATGCACAACGAGAAAATGAGCATCCAGGAGTACGAGAAGCTTGCAAACCACTTCAACCCTGAATGGTTCAACGCTGAGGAATGGATAAGTGTCTTCAAGGAGGCTGGCGCCAAATACATTACTTTCACGACGAAGCATCACGACGGCTTCTGCATGTATGACTCTAGGCTCACAGACTATAAGGTTACGAGAACACCTTTCCGCAGGGATGTCTTGAAGGAGCTGGCCGAGGCAGCTAGGAAGGAGGGGCTTAAAGTGTTTTTCTACTACTCACTCCTCGACTGGCATCATCCTGATTACTACCCTTTAGGTGTGACTGGACAGTACTCTGGCAGGAAGCCGGGTGGAAACTGGGAGAAGTATCTGGACTACTATATTGGTCAGGTCAGGGAGCTTTGCGAGAACTATGGTGAAGTCGGAGGATTCTGGTTTGACGGGTGGTGGGACAAGCCTAATGCCGACTGGCGTTTAACAGACCTCTATGAAACGATACACTCGATCCAGCCTTCAGCCTTAATAGGAAACAATCATCATGTCGACCCCTTCCCTGGGGAGGATTTCCAAATATTTGAGCAGGATGTTCCAGGGGAGAACACAGCCGGGTTTAACAAGGCCAAGGTTTCAAGCCTACCGTTAGAAACCTGTATGACCATCAATAACAGCTGGGGTTACAACAAGCATGATAATAACTATAAGTCTAGCGCTGAGCTGATAGATGTTTTGAAGAGGGTTAACGGGCTCGGCGCAAACCTGCTTTTAAACGTTGGACCGCTGCCGAGCGGTGAACTCGACCCTGAGCAGGTTAAGAGGCTTAGAGAAGTCGGGGCCCGGGTAAGAGGAAGCCACGGGTTTTAAACAACCGTCAAGAGATTGATGCTGAATGCGTAAAACCCGGGCGGCCTTCTGCTCAATCATTCTTTCAGCAGTCTTCACCTATGCGTTGCTTTACTCCACGCTTGAGCTGCCCGTCTTGCTGAACAGGCTAATGATGGAGGTCACGCCGCACTACGGTGCAGGCGAATGGAAGGAGGCTGAAAAGTTCGTAGACACAATTAGACCATTAGGCTATCTTTGCCTAGGAGCCACTGTAATCCTGATAATCCTCGGGTTCACGCTTAGGAAATACAAGTTGAGCCTCCTAGGCTCGATCAGCCTCCTCCTCCCAACTTTCAGCTATTATGCTTCAGTCATGTTCTTCCTGTCGGGAATAGGTTTTTTGAGAATTGTGTGGCTTCCCTTCATAGAGCTTGCCCCAGGATCCTCGATCTACGAGAAGATAAGCGCGGCAAGCAGTATTTTGGAGCTTGGAGACATAGCCTACCTGCCCTACGACGCGTTAAGACTACTGCTCAGCCCCGTCGGCTGGCTGAGCCTTGATGAAGCGCTTTTCCAAGCAGTAGTGATCGCAGGATCCATCCTGTTTTTCGCGGGCTGCGCAACATGGTTTTACGCCAGGTTTCTGGGGCGGGCTTTCGCAGACATGCTGGTATACAAGTATTCGAGGCACCCGCAATACTTAAGCTTCCTATTGTGGAGCTACGGCCTCCTAGTGTACGACAAGTATGTTTTCACACCTCCCAGGGGAGGGTATTTTGCGCCGCCACCATTGTTCTGGCTTACCGCGGCCCTGATTCTCGTAGGAATAGCTCTACGCGAGGAGGCCGATATGCTGAGAAAACATGGAGAGGGGTATGCTGAGTACCGGTCCAGAACCCCCTTCATGATTCCTCTATCCCGGGCCCTAGGTAGGGTGCTGAGGGCGCCGGTGAAACTCTTTTTTAAAAAGAACTACCCTGAGAAAACATTGGAGATAGTCGTGGTCCTAGCCGTGTACGGTTTAATCCTGCTGGCACTGTCAGTATTGTATTAAAAATTTTTCACGAAGACAATTTTTTTTCCGGCGGTCTTTAAACTCTTCCTTAAACCTAGGCTGCGCTAGAGGCAGGACTAGCCCCTAAATTTAGTTTATTTCAGTTCATTTTAGTTTATTTCAGTTTTGAAGAGTTGAAGGGTTTTAAATAAAGGGAAAAAGCTTAAATATTTGGGCGTGGTAGTTCATTGCGGAGGGGTGGGGGGAGGGTCGGAAACGTGACAAAGGCGAGTGTTGAAAAGGGTATAAATTATTCACAACGGCTAGACCCGCCCCTAGCAGTCCTAAGGGAGGTGTTTCCTTATTGAGCTGGGGAGAGAATGAAGAGGAGCTGCTCAGGTTTCTTAAGAATGAGCTTAAAAAAATAAGGGCTAAGAAGGATATGGTTATTGGCCAAGATGCTTATACTCTACTGTGTGAAAAAGAGAAGATACTTGTGAAAGAAATAGCTGCGTTGAACGTTCGGCGTCAGCTCGCAGAGCAGGTGGCTAGGGTTAAAGTAAACCAGTAGGGCTTACTGTTTTGAAGCTTTACATAATTCTACGTATTGAGGGAGGAAGCTTTTTAAGCATAAAACACGCCTCCTAGTTAATGGAGGACGAGGGTGGGGAAAAACCCGTTTTTAAAGTGGATGCCAAGGATTACAGGAAGTTTTTAACAAGTATACTTGAGTCTGGAGACGAGGAGAGGATTAGACTAGCACTGGTTTTCTATGACTGGATTAAAGATTCCATGAGGGAAACTTTAGACGCGAGTGAAAGAGCATTGATGTTCCGCTCCCTGTTCGCAACCGCTAAGAGGCTGCTGGACTCTAAGCTGGACGATGCTAGGCTGGCCAAGATAGGTAGCATAATCAGCAACCTGAGGTCTCTACATGGAAATAAGGATGCTCTTTTCATCACGGAACACTTGAAGCTGCAGCTCTTCGAGGATTGCGGGCTTGACTCCGAGAAAATAGACTGGGAGATGGTTGACAGGTATTTAGACCAGTGGAAAGAGGCTTCGAAGGAGGAGGAGGTTACTATTGCCTATTATAAGCGGAATGAGACGGGGGAGATAGTGGCTGACACGGAGAGGATTACTGAGGCTGGCCCGTCTTTCTTCAGGCATTGCTCAGCGGAATGCGTTGAATGGTTCTACAGCATGGAGCTTAAGCCGATAGACTATACTCCGGGCTCGCTGATAGAGCTGGACAGTGTTATTGACGACTACTGGCCCAAGGAGCTTTTTAAAGATGTCGATATGGAGGATGAGAGGGATCCCTACAGCACGATATTGCTCAGGCTTGTGCTTATGACTGGCAGCTACTTGGGGGAAGTGCTCGTAAAGAATCTCGGCGGTAAATGGGAGAAAACCGCATCCTCAGGCTGGCATATTCTTTTAAACAAATCAGGAATAAACGTTTTCCACATAGCTGAGGAATCGCTCCGGGGGCCTTCAAGATTCCATGATGCGTTTAAGCTTGCGGTGAAGACTGGTAGGTCTGAAGTTTAATGCTCTTTTAAAAAGAGGCTTTAAGCATTATAAATCCTAGTTCAGGCAAGAAACCTTAAAGCTTAAGCTAGGAAGGTTGAAGAGCATTAATGGTTCTGCTCACTACAAACCTGGGTATCGAGGACATCGTTGAGAAGGAGGTTGAAGAGTTTTTAGAAACGGGTCTTCTAGGTTTCATGCCTGCTAGGCAGGGTTAGCGTTAAAATCGAGGGGAGACCCTGTTTCAACAATCGCAGAAGAGCAGCCTGCAAACCTTTTCTAAGATGCTGAGGAAAAGTATGCTGAGCTGAGCCAGCTTGGAAGATACTTCGTTGGAGGGTTGCTTGAGCACAGTAGAGCCTTAACAGCGATAACCAACCCGACGACTAACTCATACAGGAGGCTTGTGCCGAGTTATGAAGCCCCGGTTTTCATAGCTTGGAGTAGAGGAAACAGGTCGGCTAACATCAGGATCTCCGTTTACGAGAAGGGCGTGAGCAACGCGGCCAGGAAAAGGGTGGGGTTCAGGACCCCGGATCCTTCGTGTAACCCATACCTTTGTTTCGCAGCAATAATGAGCGCTGGGCTTGACGGCATTTTAAAGAAGATAGACCCTGGAGACCCTGTTGACGAGAATATTTACGGTTTGACGGCTGAAAGAAGGAGACAGCTAGGGATAAAGGAGCTTCCGGGAAGCCTTAAGGAGGCTGTCGAATGCCTTAAGAGCGACAGGGTTTTTCTGAAACCCGTTTTCTCAGAGGAGCTTGTAGAAAAGATTGTTGAAAACGGTTTAAACGAGTATGCGCAGGTTTCAGCAAGACCCCACCGTACGAGTTTTACCTTTACTTCGACATTTAGAGGCACGCTTTTTAATGGTCGCGTTAAGTCGAACACGCGCTTGAATCTTACTTTTTCAAGGAGTTTTTCCGAGAATAGTACGCGCTTTCACGGGACAATGAAGAATAGGTTTCCAGAAGCCAAGGGTAAGCGGATGCCCGTGTCTTGAAACAACTATTCATAGAATTGCCGCAGCCATTCTCTTTCAGCCTCAAACATCTCGTCAACCATTTTCCTAATGTCCTCCGGCGTGAGCACTGCGGCTGTTAATGGGTCGAACAGAACTGCTTGGTAAGCCAGTTCTTTGTCAGCCTCGAGAGCAGCTTTAACCGCCAGCTCTTGAACATTTATATTAGTCCTGTTTAATGCTGCGCACTGAGGCGGAAGATCACCTACGTAGCAGGGGTGCAGCCCGCCTTCGTCGACGAAGCACGGTACCTCGACGCAGCACCCGTAAGGCAGGTTCGTTATAATATTGGTGTTTTCAACATTACCGTTTATCCTACGCGTTGTCCCGGTTTCCATAGACTCGATTATCATGACGCCATACTCGTTGGAGCGCCTCACTTCAACCGGCTCTTCACCGGAGATTTGCCTCTTTATCTGCTCGTAGTGAGGCTTCCATGCTTCTTGACATATCTGGTAGTAGAACCATCTCGGCTCACAGTATTTCTTACGCCTCTCCTCGCTAACCCTGAAATAGGGAACGTATTCTCCAAGATGGTGGCTTGACTCCGTTATGAAATACCCGAGGGCTTTCATCATCTCGAACCTAACCCTATCCTTCTCATAAATATCTGGTTTCTTCATAGCCTCCCAGAGCATTGGGTAAGCATCTTTCTCACGATGCTTGAACTCTAGGAAGAAAGCCTGATGGTTAATGCCCGCCACCCAGTAGTAAATCTCCTCGTAGGGAACCCGTATGTAGCTTGAAAGCTGCATCGCAGTCCCTTGAACACTGTGACACAACCCAACGTTTCTAATGCTTGTCGCTTCATTCAAAGCCCAACAGTTTATCGCCATCGGGTTCGCATAATTTATCAGAAGAGCATCCGGACAAAGCTTCTCCATGTCTCTGCATATGTCGATGAGAACGGGCACTGTTCTTAACCCTCTGAAAACTCCACCTGGCCCCAGTGTGTCTCCAACCTCTTGGTTGACACCGTGCTTTAGAGGTATGTAGATATCCTTCTCAAAGGCCTTTAGACCCCCCACTTGTATCATAATTATTACGTAGTCGGCACCGTCGAGCGCTTCCCTCCGGTCGAGCGTGCTGCTGACCCTTACGTTGGGAGCGTGCTTCGAAGTCATCGTTTTCGCAAGCCCAGTTATAATCTTAAGCCTCTCAGCATCAATATCCATCAGACGCAATTCTGACTCTCCTAGTGCAGGGTAGGAGAGAATGTCTGAGATTAAAGTTCTCGCAAACACTACGCTGCCCGCCCCAATGAACGTTATCCTAGGGCCTTTCAATTCTATGGCGAAAGCGTGTTCAAATATAAAAACCTGACTATTGGTTTCTAAAGACCGCTTTAGAGAGTGGTCATGCGCAAATGTTAAACTGGAAACATGAGGCAAAAAGTTATTAGCCTGGGCTTGCCATAAATATATAGGGAGGGGCATCTGCTTTGGAGAAGAAGGGGGAGAAAAAGGTTAGAGACTTAATGTCTTCTCCCGTCATAAGTGTTCTTCCAGCAGATACGGTTTTCGAGGCCGCCAGTAAGATGATTAGCCACGGAATAGGGGCTGTTGTAGTTGAGTCTGGTGGAAAGCCTGAGGGGATAGTGACCGAGAGGGACCTGATTAAGAGGGTTCTAATGGAGAGTAAAGACCCTAAGAAGGTCACCTGTGGAGAGATAATGAGCAGGCCGCTTATTACGATCGACCCGGAGGCTTCTATCCTGAAGGCGATAACCTTGATGAGGGAGAAGGAAATAAGAAGGGTTGTTGTCGTAAAAGGCGGTAGAATGGTTGGAATAGTGACGGAGAAAGAACTGATAAGAAACCTGCTGTAGGGGAACTATTAAAGATTTTTTTCAAACACGCGTCATTAGAGACTAAGCTCTTCATCAAGCCTTTTTATAAAGTCGGAGAAGAATTCCTTCGGTATCCGTGCGCCAGCCGCGTTTGCATGGCCTCCTCCAATACCTTTAAGTTCACAGGCAATCCTTGATACGAGCCCGTGAAGATTTTTCAACTCTACGGACCTTAAGCTCATATCCATCTTCTCGCCAATCTCCTCCGCAGCCACCCCAACAAGAGTATCGCCGTATGCCCTGGCGTAGGTTGCAGCTTTACCTAGAGACCAATGGGGATTGACGACATACGCGACTCTCCCATGAATCTTAACGATACTCTTAATCACGCGGCGCATCTCCTCATCTACCTCTGCCTCGCGGAGAGCAATCTCCACAAGGCTTTTATCTAAGCTTGGAAGCCTGTTTTCAGAGAGGTATTCAACTAGTTTTCTCTTAAAAGCGAAATCCCTCTTCTTCACTCCTTCAAGAGCGGCGATAAGAATACCTGCTTCCAAGTACAGCTCCCTCTTATCCCAGTTCTTCAAAATCTCGTTGATCCCGGGAGTATTGTCGCTGTAGTCCCCTATAGCACCGTAAACGGCAACCCTGCTTATCTCCGGATCCAAAATCTCTTTAAAATACACATACGCCAGTTCAGACGCACACGCCTCCCCCCTACCGTCAACAGTTTTCACAGGTAGGTCTTTCAATCCCAATCCTGGTGGAAGAGGATGATGATCCAGGTAGACGATTTCCCCAGTGGAGCTTAGCCTCATCAATTCCGAGACTATTTTATCCCCGTGCGCTGGTGTTAACGCTATATCCGTTATGATTATGTTTCCAGCTTCAATCAACCTAAGCTCAGACAGAAGCTCAGCAGGGTTTGTGAATACCACTTTAGCATCCTTCCTCGCAGCCAGAACTATTGAGGCTGCGCAAACCCCATCGCAATCCCCATGTGCAAGAATAAGGCTTTCCAATGCATAGACGCATCGAATCCAAGTATAAAAGCCTGAAATTCTTCTGAGGATTCATAGCTGTGAAAACTCTCTTACTTCCTCAATGCGCTTAAGAAAAGTTGATGTTTCCACGTGTTGTACATATTCATAGTGCACTATTCTTTTATGCCACAACTCCTTAAATTAAACTGGTTCAACACAACTATAGCATACGCTTATCCATATTATGTGAATAAAAAAGAGGTTTAGTTACAATATGCAGGAATTCGCTCTCTCAACTAGATAAATAATGCCAATATGCGGGTTATTCCTCCACCGACAGCGTCTGCAAAGAGGCTTCCCTGGTTATTCATCCACTGTTCATAAGCCCATGCCATAGCTGGATTTGGAGGAGGATATCGATCTCGCCAAGGAGATTCATCGTCTAAGACAGGGGCTGCTTTTGCACCAACTATTGAAAGCGCGAATAGAAGTATAACCAAACAGATACCTATTGTCATCATTTTTTTACCGTTCATCACCATTATTATAATTCCTCTAAACACTTTTAAGTTTTACTTTGTGAATACATATTATTTAAGTATAAGAAGCTTAAAAAGCCTATCAGCATAAGGCAAGCGGTCTGGATCAAGTAATTAACGCGAGCAAGAGAATTCTTGAAATATGCCATTTTCAGAAATAGAGGAATTGATTGTAAGCATCTTCAATACTCAAGCTACCGCTACTCCTGTAACGAGACCAGTAGAGCGATGGCCATGTCTATTGTAGGGAAATCATTCACAAAGCCTAAAACTAGCTAAAATGAGCCTATCGTGAAGAAGCATAAGCTTCAACGGAGGATTTAAAGTTCTTTCTGAGGATTCATAGCTGTGAAAAACCCTTTTACTTCCTCAGAATCCCCATCGTAGGTATCAACGATCCTGGCCTCAACCTCCCTTATGAACTCCCTCGTAAATTCAGCGGGTAGCGTGACGCTTTCATCAATAAGGTCTATCGCGAGGGGCAGGCCTGTCGCCATGTTAAAATTGTCGACGCTCGAGAAGAGGATGCTCAACGCTTTCTCCTCTGATTCAACCGGTACTTCGAGTTCGAAGGGAGGATTTTCAGCGCTAACCTTTATTTGAACCCTGTTTATTCTGGATTCAAGCCTTAAGGCTGTTTCATCAGACACGTCTAAAGCCTTCGTCAGGCTTTCAACAACCCACCCCATAGCTTGCCTAAAAGCATCCTTGGGGCTTAACCCTCCTCTTCCAAGCAGCTCGCTAACCCTGCTGTAGACCCTCTGAAGACCAGGCTGCTTCAGAAGCTCCCTATAGTTAAGGATTGAAGGAGGCTTCATAAGGTAGTGTAAAATCTGCTTATCCAGGCAATCTGTCAAAGGGTTTTTACCACCCTCCTCAACGGACAGCCAGCCTCCTATAGCCCTGCTCCTCCCTCTCTTAACCACTCCAGCACACTTCCCGGAGTCCAGCAGCTTCTCCGTCGCCTCGAGGGTTTCTCTAGCCATATCGATTATCCACCGGGGCACTGGAATTACTCTCCTCACCCTGAAAAGAGAGTACGCGAACCCTAGGAAGCTTCCGTCTAGGAGCAGTAGATCAGGGCTCTCTTTCAAGGCCTCCAAGGCGGCTCTCCTCTCTAAATACGACTCCTGCACATGCAGGACAGCGCTGGAAAACTCCCTGCTGTGAGCCTGGTCGTGACGCACATCGCCTGAGAAAAACCCTTCCTTAACTATTTCCCTACCCTTAACCATGATGAACCCTGCGGAGTATACTGAGAACCTTGCCCCAATGGTTTCAGCCGGCCTGGGTGAGAAGGAGCCGTCGACGGCAGCTATGGAAAAATCTCTGGAAGACTTGAATTCTAACCTGTGCACGTACGGCTCAAGCCTGCTCCTAGCTAGTTCCACCTTAGACCTTAAATCCTGTATAACCGTTGCAAGCCTACGTGCCTCCCTCTCAGCCCTCTCGTAGAACTGCTCCTGAAGGTCTATTGGAAGCTTGCTCCACGCTGTTTCGGAAGTCATTGAAGCATCAGTTCCCCGGCTTGAAAGATATTAAGAGGGGTATTGGCGACGGGTTTGCTTTCCCGACGAAGTAGAACTGGCCTGGTTTCAATGAAAGAAGATACTCCCTCTGAATCCCGTAGGGTTTAAGCCAGTTGTCAGCCTCCTGCATGTCCAGGGGGTGCAGTGCTCCGAAAAGCTGCGTGTTAAGGTTTCTTCTCACAGAAGCGTTTATACCTATGTCTCCAGCTATCCCCTGAGATATCAGGACCATGCAAAGCCTGTGCTTCCTCCCAAGGGCGCAGAGGTTCTTAATGTGTTCAGTAGACTCGTACTGTATCCCCCTTGGCTCCCAGGGAGCGTATTGCGGACCCTCGTCTATCACGAGCGCGATTCCAAGCGACTCCCCTAGCTCCATCCCCTCCTCTAGGAACCTTGCGAGAGAGTTGAAGAAGGAGAGCTTCTCTTCGCTCCCTACGAGACTCATGTCAACCACCCTAAGCCCCTTCTTCTCCCTTCTCAATTCTTCCACGAGGTCCTCTATGCTTAACGAGCCTCTGACGGCCTCCAGGTCAATCGGCTTAAGCTTCTTGAAACCATACTCCAGTCGACGCAAAGCAGCCCTCTTATAGTCCTCCCTCATTTGAGACTGTCTAATCCCGTTTTCCAAGTGGCTCCTCATGTCTAGGAACATCTCCTCAGAGGATTTCTGACGTATCTCCTCCCATCTTCTCGACACGTAGTCCTCGAGAGCCTCCCTAACCGGGTTAGAATCCCTAGCCTGGCCAGTGTAGCCGAAATGCTCAGACTTCTCAAGAATGTATCTGACGACGGCTTCCTCGTCAAGCCTGAGAGAAGATATTGGAACCGCCTTATCCTTATAGTGGGGAGCGTAGTCCTCCCCACTCCAGTCGAGTATCAGCACCTTGAAACCGGATTCCAGTATGACTGGAACCAGCACAAACCTGGTGAGCCACGATTTCCCGCTTCCAGTTGCTCCGAAGACTCCGATATGGTATGGGAGGAAGGAGCTGTCGAAAGGTATTCTCCAATCCTCATGCCCCTCCAGGCAGGCTTTCCAAACAACTGGCTTGTTCCTCGCAACGTACTCGAGAGGATTGGAAACCCCCTCCCTGAAAACGTAGACGTTGCTTCTAGGCGGTATTATCATCCGGTTCTGCTCAACCCCGTTCTCCGTCACCACCCCTATCACCATTATTTCAAAAGTATATATCTCCCTGGCTCCCGAGGGGACTCCTCCCCTCTTAGCGTACGCGACGCTAGGCCTATAGGCGTTGGCCCTAAGAGCCTCGTTTACCCCGCTTCCGCTTCTAAGAACACCAAGCACTTCCCCCATGTGTGTCTCGATCACAACAATCTCCTCAGCTCTAACCTTACGCTCCTTCTCCTCCTCTAAGAGAAGCCTAGCCCTGGTTTCGCTGGAGTCGCTGGCAATAATGCCGATCTTCTCAAGATTCTTCGCGTCAAGTAGACGCATGGTTTATTACGTTGTTAGCATGTTTAAAAAGTTGAACAGCGTGTTAATCAGCCCCCGCTAGTTGAAACCTCGGTAAGTGTTTCCTAAGCCTCATCCAACTGTTTCAGTAATAAGCCTCCTACTGACCGCCTTGTCGAAAGGCTTTCTCTGCTTGAACTCCTCCTGCTTACCGACGTTCCACTGGTCAACAGGCCTCAGGTATCCAACGACCCTGGAGTAAACCTCGGCGGTCCTCCCGCACTTTGGGCACGTATGCTGCTCCCCTGAGAGATATCCATCCTCAGGGCAGATGCTGAACGTTGGTGTAAGCGTGAAGTAGGGTAGCTTAAAGTTTTCACAAACCTTCTTAACAAGTGTTGCAACCGATTCAACCGGCGGGTTGCTCTCGCCCAGCCATATGTGCGCAACCGTCCCGCCCGTGTACCTTGTTTGAAGAGGATCCTGAAGCCTAAGGTAATCCCAGAGGTCGTCAGTATAGTAGACGGGCAGGTGGGTTGAGTTGGTGTAGTATGGTGCAGCACCCTTCTTAACCTGCTCCTCGTTCGCAACTATTATACTGGGGTAGGTTTTCTTATCTATCCTCGCAAGCCTGTGAGAAGTCCCCTCGGCAGGAGTAGCCTCGAGGTTGAATATGTTGCCTGTTTCCTCCTGAAAATCCTGCAGCCTCTTCCGCATGAAGTCTAAAACTTTGATTGAGAAGCTGAGTCCCTCGGGATCACCGATAGTGCATCCTAGGAAGTTTAAGCAGGCCTCGTTCGTGCCGATTAAACCGATAGTGCTGAAATGGTTCTTCCAGTAGTAGCCGAAAGCCTCTTTTATATGCCTCAAATAGAATCTGGAATACGGGTATAAACCGGCCTCAGTAAACTTTTCAAGCCATTTCCTCTTAATCTCCAGCACATCTTTCGCTAGAACCATCGTCCTGTCAAGCCTGGCGAAGAACTCGCCCTCGCTCTTCGACAAAAAGCCTATCCTAGGCATGTTTATCGTGACAACGCCTATCGATCCGGTTAACGGGTTTGCCCCGAAGAGGCCTCCACCCCTCTTTTTTAACTCCCTCTTGTCCAGCCTCAGATGGCAGCACATTGAGCGAACATCCTCAGGATTCATGTCGGAGTTGACGAAGTTCGCGAAATACGGGATACCATACTTCGCAGAAGTCTCCAAAACCTTTCTAACAGTTTCATCATCCCAGTTGAAATCCTTGGTAATGTTTATCGTTGGGATTGGAAAAGTGAAGACTCTTCCGACAGCATCCCCCTCCAGCATCACTTCAGCCAGAGCCCTGTTGAAAATATTCATCTCCTCCTGGAACTCACCGTAGGTGGCGTCTAAAACCTCCCCTCCTATTATAACCGGCTCGTCTCTCATGAAGCCTGGAACACTTAGGTCGAGCGTCACGTTGCTGAACGGTGTTTGGAAGCCAACCCTTGTTGGGATGTTCATGTTGAACATGAATTCTTGAAGAGCCTGCTTCACCGACTTGTAGTCGAGATTATCGTATCTTATGAAGGGCGATAGATAAGTGTCGAAGCTTGAGAAAGCTTGGGCGCCGGCGGCCTCGCCTTGAAGCGTGAACACGAAGTTCACAACATGACCCAGTGCCACTCTGAAATGTTTCGCAGGCTTAGCTGAAACCTTTCCCCTGACACCCCTGAAACCAGTCATTAAAAGGTCTCTTAAATCCCAGCCAACACAGTAGGGCCCAAGTATCCCGAGATTGTGAATGTGGAAGTCACCGTTCAAGTGAGCTTCCCTTATTTCTGTCCTACCCTTGTTGAAAATCCTGTGAAGCCAGTACTGTGAGATTACTTGAGACGAAATATGGAAGTTCAAAGCCTGCAGCGAGTAGGTTGTGTTAGCATTCTCCTTCACCAGCCAGCTCTTGTTCTCAAGATAGCTGTCGACGAACTCTCTTATCTGGGCGTGAAGTGCCCTGTAGAGAATGTATGCTTTAGCAACGTTGTAAAGATTGTTCTCAACAAGCACTTTCTCAACGAGATCCTGAACCTGCTCAACGTGAGGAACCTCGCCGGGCTTCAGTTGCCTTCCTAAGCGTTCAACAACTTGGTTTGAAAGCCTCTCCGCCAGAGCCCTGTCCTTGCCGCCGACAGACTTTATCGCCTTCCATATCGCCTCAGTAATCTTGCTCTTGTCGAAATCAACTATTCTACCATCTCTCTTAACTATTCTGCTTAGAGCTTGATTTGAATCAGTCTGCTGCAACCCTAACCCTCCTTAACCAGACTGTCGAGAATACTTTCAGAAACGTGAGAAGAGAGATAACGGTTGACACCGCACGAGTCAGAGATCTTTTGCTCAACTCTTTTTCCTTCCAACATCAACAATAATCAGGCTTCCAACTCTTCAGAATATAAATTTTCTCTAAAGATTTTTTGATAATCAAATGTTGGTATCAATGGGAAAAACCCAGTTAATCCATTCCTACATAGAAATCTCATCGGACCTGGAGAGGAGGAGAAAGTTTATCCGTGCCGCTTCCAGCCTAATCAGCAGAAACAGCGTTGAACACAGCGGCAGTAACCATCATGCTGCTCTACGTGGCAACAGGCTTACTCGCGCTCCTATTGGCACCGCTATACGTGGTTAATCAGCTAACCCTGTTTGAAAACCCTGAGAACCCGGTTAACATCCTGTACGTAATGCTCACGATAGTCACGGTTTTCATCATAATCCTCCTCATCGCCAAGCTGCGCCTAGAAATATTGTTTAAAGGGCTTTTCTACTTCAGTGCCTTCACAGTTTTAACGATAACCATCAGCGTTATTCTCCCAGACTCCATAGTCTGGCTTGGCGTATCAGTCTTCGCATCAGCGTCGATACTCGTACTGCTCAACAAGTTTTACAAGTGGTATGTTGCTGACGCTGTGGGTGTTTTCCTAAGTGCGATCATAGCCGCCTGGTTCGGAGCATCCCTCGCGCCGCCAATCCTCACAATACTCCTACTATTAATGGCTGTGTACGACTATTTCGCAGTCAGATCAGGAGGGATGGTGAGCCTCGCTGAGAAAACACTGAAGATGAACCTGCCTACAATGGTGATGTCGCCGGTTAAAGAAGTGCCGAAGGATTTCAGGACTGGGGGTGGGGAGAGAAGGGGGGCATTCCTCGGACTGGGAGACCTGGCCTTCCCAAACATGCTTACAGTATCAACCTTCCTGGAGACAGGAAGCCCTTTTGCAGCCATCATTGTTTTGAGCGGCAGCGTGGCAGGGCTAATAGTCGTACTATACGCGGTGCGGCGCTTCAAACGGCCTCAGCCAGGATTACCGTACATAGGTCTTGGAGCAGCCCTAGGCTGGATTGCTTCTAAAACCCTAGTTTAACCGTGTTTAAAACCGGAAACCGCGTTGACACTCTTCTAGAAAGGCTTAAAACCCGTATTTGTGACCTGTTTAAACTCAACCGGCATGTTTACCCTTGTAAACCCGATTCAACCAGCTGTTTATACTCCTGAACAAAGGGTAAAAGCCTGCTTTAACAGAAAGGAAGTAAGAATAAGCGGGTTTTGAAAGCTAACCCTAGTCTAGAACCGGCAGGCCAGTCAGGATTAACTTTGACCTTCAAGCTGAGATATCATTCCTTATTCAACACCATTTGAAGATAAGAAAAAATCTTCTTCGCTTAAGTCTACCCTGCAGTTTCAACAGTTATGGCTTGAACTGGACACGTGTCCCTAGCAGACTGGGCGCAGTCAGCAACACTATCGTCAATAACGCCCTCCGAGCCGCAGCATGAAGACCTGTACTTGGAAACAACCTGACTCTTATTTTCCTCGTCTGGCTCGAAAACGTCAGGACAGGTTGAATAGCAGACTCCGCATGCTATGCAGGTGTCCTTATCAACTTTAACTCTGTATTGCG
>JAWCMB010000010.1:34379-39642 GCA_038850115.1 Thermoproteota archaeon | reverse complement strand
TGGGGCAGTTTACAGTTCTACAAATAATGCTTGAAAACGTGTCGATAGTAGGGTAGCTGAAGAAGCTTCTATTTTTTCAGAATAAGCCTTAAATCCCACCTCGGAAAACTTGGGCAGTCGAGCTTGATAATAAAGGGAATACAGAAGCTTAGCCTGATCGACTATCCGGGTAGGGTTGCGTGCACACTGTTCACATTCGGCTGCAACTTTCGCTGCCCATACTGTCATAACCCTGAGCTGGTTATAGGTGATGGGTCACCGCCGATTCCTGAGGGAGAAGTGCTCCGCTTCCTGGATGAGAGAAAGGGTTTTCTAGATGGGGTGTGCATAACTGGGGGGGAGCCGACTCTCCACGACGATCTTCCAGACTTCATTAAGAGTGTTAAGGGTCTAGGGTATTCTGTTAAGCTGGATACGAATGGAACAAACCCTGAAATGCTTAGGAGGCTCGTAGGGGAAAAGCTTGTCAACTATATCGCTATGGATGTTAAAGCACCGTTAGAAAAATATGAGAGTGTAGTGAGGATGAAGGTGGATAAGAATAAGATTGCCGAAAGCGTGGAAATAGTTAGGGCTTTTCCAGAACACGAGTTCAGGACGACTGTTGTTCCCGAACTCCTCTCGAGGGAGGATATATTAGCTATAGCTGAATGGCTTAGAGGTGCGAGAAGATTCTTCATCCAGCAGTTTAAGCCGACTAAAACCCTTGATAAAACGTTTCTGGAAAAACAGGTTTATCTGGCGGGTGAGCTTGAAGAAATATGTGGCGAGGTAAAGCTTTTCTTTGAAGTCTGCAGTATCAGGAATGTTTAGCGTCATCATATTATATGAAAATAAGGGTCTTTAAGCTTAGTGTGGCGGCGGAAACTTGATAGCCTTTCACACCATTTTTCTTAACTTCTCTAGTACTTCTAAGTTGGACACAATAATGAGCCACGTTTTACTGAAGCGCACATATGTTCCGGTCAGGATCTAGTAAAATTCATGGTGTTGTTAAGCCCTCTAAGGAGCGTGCCTTACTACACTGGTTAATAAAGCCTCTTGACGAACGGAACCTTGTCGAAGTGCTTGTCGAAGCTGTATATTTCACTAATGTTCATCCTTCTGGAGACTACGCAAGCCACCGCGTCATTGGGGCTTATCTTGTATCTCGAGGCTATGACTAGGGCCTCCTCGTAGTCTCTCTGTTGCACTCCTTCTATTCTAATGTTCTCCGTAGCTAGAATGTTCTCCAAAAACTCGACTGCCTTCTCAAGGCCGAGCCTCGCCTCTGTTATGTTGAGTACTTCCGACAGGTGTATCGTCGATACGATCACTTCCTCGCCTTTTTCAACATTCTCGATTATGGCTGATGCTCTCTGCTTAACCTCTTTCTCTGCATCCCTCAACCTCCTTTTCGGCCTGAGGTAAGCATGTAGGAAGACCGAGGAGTCCAGGAACCTAGCCATATAGAACCATCCTCAGCTCGTGAGTATCTCCAAAATCACTTACCCCTTCGATTTCCATGGAGTCAACAAGGTCGGTTAGCTTACCACGTTTCCTTAATGGTTTGATTAGAACCTCATCGTCGCTCAATCTTACCATCAATGCCTTTTTCCCCCAATCCTTCCTCCATTCGGCCGGTATTACTACTCTCCCCGCTTTATCGATTTCAACGGTTTTTTCAACCATTTTTACCATATTATAAAGATTTTACCATACTTATAAGAATTATGGTTGCATCAGGCCCCGTATCAATACTCGCAATCCTTATTTTGTCACGAGCGTGTGCCGCATGACTGTTGGAAAGCAGGCTCAGAAACGTTTAACGTTCGCCTGTTGCCACAATATTAAAAGGCTTCCCTTCCTCAAGTATGTTTTTAGGAATCTTTTCAGCATACCTCCTTAAGAATGAGAGATCCTCTCCCTGCTCTCTCAATTCGTCGGGAAGAAGCTGTGGAATCTCGTCCACGATTGGGTACCACCTGTTACACTTAGAGCATATTAAAACACCGTTCAGTATTTCCCTCTTCATGCATTCGTTGCATACCTCGGCGCTGAGGCTGGAGTCTTTAACATAGGCCGCCTTGAGGCCGCAGTAGAGTTCACATACTACACTCTCATGCTTAAACTCCATACTCCTCTCTTCTTCTTGAAACACTATTAGTTTCAGGGGGAAATCCTTATCGATTGGGCAGGCAAGCAGGTCCATAAGCCTATACTTCATCTCTTTCACTATGAATTCCGTTATTAAAAAACATTACTTGAATAGCTGGTCGAGAATGTTTTGAAAAACAGGGTGTCTAGCCCGTGAATTTTAACCCTGGCTGAGTCTTAATTCAAGCTTTAAAAAGTCTTAATGGAGCTTCTCTGATGGAAATGGGGCAGCAGGACGAGTTCAAGGTTACTCCCTGGACTGTAGAGGGCGTGGTGGACTACGAGAAGCTCATAAGGGACTTCGGAACGGAGCCTCTTACTCAAGAGCTTAAAAACAGGCTTGTCAGGCTCGCCGGTGAAGACCATCTCCTCCTGAGAAGAGGGATCTTCTTCTCCCACAGGGACCTAGATAAGGTTCTAGATGACTATGAGGCTGGGAGAAGCTTCTTCCTTTATACTGGCAGGGGTCCAAGCGGGCCTATGACCCTGGGGCACATAATTCCCTTCTACTTCACTAAATGGCTTCAAGACAGGTTTAGGTGCAACGTTTACATTGAGCTGACTGACGACGAGAAGTTCCTTGAGGAAAGTAGGAATCTGACTATTGAGGATGTTAGGAGATGGTCTTTCGAGAACGCGCTGGATATTGCAGCAGGATTCGACCCCGACAGGACGTTCATATTCCGGGATATGGAGTACGTGCGAAACATGTATCCTATGGTTCTGAAGATCGCTAAGAAGGTTAATTTCAGCTGGGTTAGAGCCGTGTTCGGGTTTGACGCGAGCACAAACATAGGCATGATCTTCTACCCTGCTTTCCAAATATGCGTGACTTTCTTTGAGAAGAGGAGGTGTTTAATCCCGGCTGCGATAGACCAGGATCCTTACTGGAGGATCCAGAGGGATATTGCCGAGGGCTTCAGCTACTATAAGACTGCTGCTATTCACAGCAAGTTCCTTCCTCCTCTGACCGGGCCCTCAGGTAAGATGAGCGCCTCCCAGCCGGAGAGCGCCATCTACCTTAACGAGGATGAGAAAAGCATTAGGAGGAAGATATTTCAAGCTTTTTCAGGAGGACAGCCTACTGTTGATGAACATAGGAGGCTTGGTGGAAACCCGGATGTGGATGTGCCCTACCAGTGGCTACACTTCTTCTTTGAGGAGGACGATGAGAAGCTTAGGAGGATCAGGGATGAGTACTCCTCGGGCAGGATGCTGAGTGGAGAGATAAAGGAGATACTGGTTGAGAAGGTTTCTGTTTTTCTAGAAAAACATGGTGCTAGGCGTGAAGACGCTGGGGAGAAGCTTAGCCTGATGAAGTACGAGGGTAGGCTTGCTAAAGAAATGTGGAGCAAGACTATAGAGTAGGTGGCAGCTAGGGCGGGGGTCTTTTTCCAAGCGTAACCGGGACAACCAACTGGCTGCCGTCTCTGACAATCGTCAAGTCAACCGTCTTACCCGGGTAGGTGTATTCCTCCAGTATTCTAGCAATGTCATCATTATTCCTAACGGGATGCCCATCTATAGAAATTATCAGGTCCCCGCCAATCTTTATCTCGGTTCCTAGAATAGTCACAGTCCTCGTTCCTCCTCTCAGACCCGCCTTATCCGAGGGGCCTTCTGGAATAACCTCCTGGATGAGCCAACCGTATGTTACGTTCACACCCGTTGCCTTAGCAATATAGTAGTTTACGTTAACCCCCCTTAGCCCAAGCCACGGATGCATGTCGTAACTACCGGTTTCTATCAGGTATGGCAGTTCTCTCAAAATTGTGTTCGACGGGACTGCGAAACCCACGCCCTGGCTGTCGCTGACTATCGCAGTGTTCATCCCAACCACCTCGCCCTTAGCGTTAAGCAACGGTCCTCCCGAGTTACCCGGGTTTATGGGTGCGCTCGTCTGAATAATGTTCGCTATAGCATAGCCTCCTGTGAACTCGCTCGTTATCGTCCGGCCAAGCTGGCTGACAACGCCTGTCGTCATGGTGCCTGTTAGTCCAAAAGGGTTTCCTATCGCTATCACCAGATCTCCAACTCTTAAACTGCTGCTGAAAGTCATGTTTAGAGGATAATAAAGCTCAAGAGGGGCTGTGCAATTCATCACAGCCAGATCGCTATAAGGGTCTGTGCCCACTACCTGGGCAGGATAGCTTTCCCCGTTGAAAAAGGTCACTGTAAGATTACTCGCATCCCTGACCACATGGTAGTTCGTCAAAATATAGTATGATGAGCGGTGTTCCACCACGAATCCCGAGCCGAGGCCAATATTCTCGCCTAGAAAAGCCTGTGCTAAGCCCGTCACCATTACAACGCCTCTGATGGTTTTCCCGTAAAGTTCGGTGAAGCTCGCGTTAAAGTAAACCAGGCTTGGGCTTGGCTGCAACTCCTTGATCCTGGCAACTTCCTCGTTCAAACGGTTCACTACGAACTCTATGCTCTCGATCTTCTCATTAAGCTCCGTCAGCTCCGAATGAAGGATGAGGAAGGACGCTATTAGCCCAGCGGCGAGGAAGCCTACTAGCAAGAATACTGCAAGCCAGTGTTTAGAGTAGACTACGACCGTTTCCTGAGCCATTATGTCTTTACCGTTCAAACGCTTCCTAAAAAACAATTTCCCCGGATAAACGGCCCTATACAACAGTAAATTGGCAATTAGGCTATAAAAAGAGCGTTAAGGCGGCTTACTCCTCATGCTCCCTCTTACTGTAAAGCTGGTATGGTAGAGCGTAGAGCTTAACCGCTCCCGTAGCATCCCTCTGGTCGAAGCCAGCCTTCTTAACGGACCTTAGCTCAGGCGAGAAAAGGCCGTATCTGGATTCTCTTCCAACAACCTCCACGTTCCCCTTGTAAAGCTTCACGTCAAGCCTCCCGGAAACATATTTCTGCGTCGAGTCGATGAAGGCGTCAAGATCCTTTCTTAACGGGTGGAACCACATTCCGTGGTAAACTATTTCAGCCCAAATCTTATCTATCTCTCTCTTCACCCTTAACTGCTCCTTCGTAAGGGTTAACTGTTCAAGGTTTGCATGAGTGTTTAGGAGTATCGCTGCAGCCGGAGCCTCGTAAAGCTCCCTGGACTTTAAGCCTAGGATCCCGTCCTCAACAATGTCTATCCTCCCAACACCGT
>JAWCMB010000010.1:26629-34369 GCA_038850115.1 Thermoproteota archaeon | reverse complement strand
TTAAATATAATATTATTTCAACGGGGTCTCTAACCCCGTCTACCTCGACGGGGATGCCTTTCTCATAGGTTATATGAATCCTCTGCGGGGTTTCTGGAGCCTTCTCGGGATGGACGGCCCAAATATAGTCTTCAGGATACTGCGTGTGAAGATCCTCAACCTGCCCGCTTCCAATGGAGTGTGACCACATGTTTACGTCTCCACCCAGCTTCCCCTTAGGCTTCTTAGGCTCAATGCCGTGCTTCCTCAAAAGCTCCTCCTCCTCCAACCTTGAGAGGTTAAGCTCCCTGACGGGTGCTATCACCTTTAGGCTTGGGTCCACGAACTTCACAGCCACCTCCATCCTGAACTGGTCATTACCCTTACCGGTGCACCCGTGTGCAACAGCCTCCGCCCCCGTTTTCTTAGCTATTTCCGCAGCCTTGGAAGCTATTAGGACCCTGGTCATCGATGTCCCCACGGGGTAGCCTCCATAGCTCCCATTGGCCTTCACGCATCTGAATATGTACTCGGTCGCGAACTCATGCTTAGCATCTATAAAGTTCACCTTTAAACCGAGTTTTTCAGCCCTCTCATAGGCTGTTCGAATCTCCTCCTCACCCTGACCAACGTCAACGAGCACCGGTATCACCTCATCGTAGCCATACTTCTCTTTCAAAAGTATTGTTATGAGCGTCGAGTCTAAGCCGCCCGAGTATGTTGAAACAACTTTCCCCGGCATTTGTTAGCGTTTTTAACATTCCCGTATTTAAGCTATTCTGTATAGTCATAGCTGTTTCAGCGTAAAAACCAATATACTGCTTCAGCCACTACCAGCTTAGGATGGTTGAAGAGTGGGTTGTCGTAGGGCCCCACGAATACTTGCTTGAGAAGGCTGATCTGGACGAGCTTGAGAAAAAGGTTTACGAGGTCTTGAGGAGAGGAGGACGCATGCCCGTTTCAAAAATATGGAGGTCTGTCCCCTGCCACTTGTGGGAGCTTGACGCGGTTTTGAAAAGACTTAAGGATAAAGGGCTGGTTTCAGAGGAATGAAAACGGTTCATGAAGCTTGATTGCGATGCCCTGATAGTTGGAGGAGGGCCATCCGGACTTTTGACTGGGTCACTAATCTCTAAGAAAGGTTTTAAAACAATAGTTCTCGAGGAGCATGGCGAGGTCGGTAGGCCTGAGCAGTGCGCTGGGCTCGTCAGCTGGAGGATAGGAGAGATCCCTCAAAACCTTGTTTTAAACAAGGTTAAAACTGCAAGGTTCCGCCTGGGAAGGGGAAGGTTTGAGGTGCGTTCTAAAAGGGAGATGCTCGTAATAGATAGGTCGGGCTACGATAAGCATCTTGCTGAAAAAGCTGTTGAGGAAGGGGTTGAAATAAGGACCGGCGAGAGGGTGATTAGTCTGAGAGAAGGTGGCGTAGAAACAGGCAGGGGTAACCGCTATTCTGGAAGAATCATTGTTGGGGCAGACGGGCCTAACTCTATCGTTGCGAAGCTGACCGGTTTGAAGCAGCCTGCGAATCTTCTCTTCGCAACCCAGTGTGTGGCTAATGGTGTATTTGAACAGGATGTTGTGGAGCTATGTTTTGAGCCAGAGTTTTCGAAGGATGCTTTCGCCTGGGTCATACCCTTGAGCGTAAGCAGGGCTAGAGTAGGGTTGTTAACAAGGGATAATCCTATACCAAGGATTAGGCTTCTCCTGAGGAGACTGGGCTTAGAGGCGGTTGATAATGGGCTTGTTGGAGACTCGATTCGGTTCGGAATCATGGACAGGACTGCGGCTGACAGAGTTGTTCTAGTCGGGGATGCTGCATGTCAAGTTAAACCGTTCTCGTTAGGAGGCTTGGTCTACAGCCGAATCTGCAGTAAAATAGCTGGAGACGCTTGCACAGCCGCGCTTGAGGAAAATCTTTTCAAAGAAGCTTTTCTCACTAAAGCGTATGATTACGAGTGGAAGAAAGCCATTGGGGGGGCGTTGAGAAAAGGGCTTGAAGCGAGAACGCTTTTCAACATTATGAGGAGAATACCCTCCTCCTTCACCATAGCGAGGGTTCTGGGCCTAAACCTGCTTGCAGGCAGGATTATTGATCCTGATTTCTTATAGAGTAATCTCTTTCGGTAAAAGCCTGCTGGCAAATTTATAAAAAGCTTATAAGATTTAGGGTATCCTTTAATCGCCCCGTGAGAATTAGAGAGGTTGAATGTAGAACGCTGTTAAATAGGAGCGCGATAGCAGACTACTGTGTAAACCCGTATGTTGGTTGCCAGCATGGCTGCCGGTACTGCTACGCTGCGGGAATAACTTTCAGATTCAGGAGAGAAAGAGGGGAATGGGGGGGATTCTTGGATGTTAAGATTAACGCTGTAAACGTTCTTTCACGTGAAGTTGAGAATAGGAAGGTTGGGAGAGTATACTTGAGTTCCCTCACCGACCCATATCAGCCGGCTGAGAAGAAATACGGGTTAGCCAGAAAAATACTAGAGATCCTTGCTCAAAAAAGGTTCCCCGTGACTGTTCAAACCAAGTCGAGCATGGTTACGAGGGATCTGGATATTTTGAAGACGAATAAGTCTAATGAGGTGGGAGTGACAATAGTCACGATGGATGAGGAAGTGAAAAGAGATTTTGAACCAGCTTCTTCAAGCCCTGAGGAGAGGCTTGAAGCATTAAGGCTTGCTAAGGAGAACGGTTTAAGGACATACGTTTTCTTTGGCCCAATACTCCCGTTTCTTTCAGACGTTAGTGTCGACAGGCTTCTGTTAAGGTTTAAGGAGGCTGGGGCGGACTATGTTTACGTTGACAGGCTTAACCTGAGGCCGATGGTTTGGAGCATGGTTTCCAAGGTTGTTGTTAAAAAGTATCCTGAGCTTTACGAGCATTGGAGAAAAATATTGTTCTCGGAATCCTCCTACTACGATGAGGTTAAGAAAAAAGTTTTTGAGGCTTCTAAAAAAATTGGTTTGGAGACGGTTTTCTGCTACTGAAAAATCTGTTTAAGTTATGCTGATGCTGTTAGAATAGGTTTTTAAACGTGTATATGACTGTTTGAATTGCTGTGAGCAGTATCCGGCTGAAGTACTCGGGACTGGTTAACTTCGCCTCAAGGATGATCTCAGTCGCAACGGGATTATTGTTCACAATACTCGTCAAAAGGAGGCTCAGCGAAGAATTATTCGGAACTTGGCAGTTCTACGCGAGCCTACTGAGTTATTTCACAATACCTTCGAGCATCACAAACTACTGGCTTACGAGGTTCGTGGGAAGAGGAAAACCGGCTGCGAAATCCGGAGTCTTCTTCAACAGCATAGTGTCCCTGCTTTCAGCAACGCTTTTCATAGTCCTATCTCCCGTTTTCTCGGCTAGCGTTAGCATCGACGCATCAACCATCCTCGCGTTCATACTGTGGATCATAGTGATACATCACACGTCAAGCTTGGAATCCGTGTGCTACGGGGCTGAACCCCACATAGTAGGCTACGGGACTATTGTTTTCGAAACGTCAAAGGTGGTTATCGGGGCAATACTGGTCGGATACTTCAGGTTATCTCTCATGGGGGCAGTCCTCGCAGTAGACTCGGCAATGATCATCCAGGCGCTCTATTACTCAATAAAGCTCTCCAAGCATTTCAAGGGTCCCTTTATGCCGAAGGAAGTTGGCAGATGGTTTAAAATGGGATGGATACCTTTAACGTCGATCGCTCCAGGCCTAGTGTCATCGCAGGATGCCCTCGCCCTAACATTGCTAACAGGATCCCTGCTTCCAGTAGCATATATCAGGGCTGCGAACATATTTGCTGGAGTAATATTTTTCGCCGGGGCCTTAGCAGTAGGGCTTTATCCGAGGCTGCTCTCCGGCGGAACAGGGAAAGACATTAAGGAGTCCCTGGAGCTTGTGCTGCTTTTCCTAATACCCATGACGCTTGGACAGCTAATACTTGCTGAGCCGCTGCTATACCTTTTAAGAGAAGGGTATGCGCCAGTATACAATGTTCTCAGAATAATGGTCTTATGCTCTGCAGTAATCGTCATGAAAAATTTTTTCTCGACAATCATGCTGGGCGTTGAAAAGACTGACGTTGATGAAAAAGCTTCGTGGAAGCAGCTGATGAAATCCTATCTCATGAAGATTCCTCTTATTGACTTTGCTGGTTCAGTAGCCTATGTGGCAACTGCCGCGGTAATGGTGAAGATTCTTAATGATTTGAAAAGCCCGTGGACGCTTATATCCATGTCGGCAGCCTTATGCTCCCTGTTTGTAAACCTGTTTACCACACTATACTTTTTCACGCTCTCTAAGCGGCTCGTAAGCTTCGATTTGGATTTCAGGAGGGTGTCTAAAATGTTTATATCAGGTTTAGCGATGTCCGCAATACTCCTGTTGCTTTACCCTGAATCGGCTAAAAGTGGGCAGATAATATTTGTCTTAACGTCACTTATGCCCGTGATCCTGTTCGGTGCAGTTGTCTACTTTGCTACACTTTGTCTCATAGACGGCGAGTCAAGAGTATTGTTGAAGAGCGTTTTAGGCTGGTTTCTGGCTAAGAGATCCAGCTAAGCATTATTCTAATGCAGCGGCCAGCGCTCCGTAGAGAACCGCGTCTTCTCCAAGCGGAGTTATCCTTATTTCGGGCAGTCTGTTCATAGCATACTTTGAAACATGCTTCCCTATCGGATTAAGAACTAGTTCACTGTTGAAAAGAGCCACTGAGCCTCCGATTGTTATAAGCTCTGGGTCATACATGTCTATGATGTTGGCGAAGCCAATAGCGTTAAGCAACCCTGCTTCCTCAAGGATTCTCAGCGCCAACTCGTCTCCATCTTTAGCAGCTTTGAAAAGCATCTTGGAAGTCGCTTTCGAAAAATCGTTTTGAAAATACTTTTGCAGAGAGCTTTCGCTGAAACCTATACCCCATTCTTTTAAAAGAAGTCTAGCATAGTTGATTATCCCGCTTCCGCTGCAGTAGGCTTCCCAATGCCCTCTCTTCCCACACCCGCATTCGAGAAGGCCATTCTTATCCACAACCATGTGGCCAATCTCATGTGCATTACCATCCTTCCCGAGCAGCAGATGCCCGTCAACTATGGCTCCGCCGCCTATCCCGGTACTTATTGTGACGTAAACAATGTTTTTCAGGCTTCTTCCGGCTCCAAATCTTTTCTCCCCTAGGACGGCGGCGACGCAATCGTTAAGCAGCCTAACTGGGACGTTAAAATGTTTCTCAACACCTTCAACTATTGGAATTATGCCTACCCTAAGGTTAGGAGGGTTGACGACCAGGCCATTCTTCAGGTCGAGTGGGCCTATCGAACCTATTCCAACAGCCTTTAGGCTCTTCTCAGTAAGCCCAGCGGAGTTGAGAGCACTAGTCCCCATTTCAACGATCTGCCTAACGACGTCTAGTCCCGTTCTCCCAGTCGTCCTCTCCGCTTTCCTCAAAACTATTCTCCCATCTGTGTCGGCTAGGGCAACCCTAACATTAGTGGCCCCAAGATCCACCCCAAGCACTATGCTCAACCCGGTTCGAACACTAGATTAAACACCTTAGATTTATCTTTTTATTACCCCAATAATACTCCTCAGCTGCTTCCTCAAATCCTTCAAATCGTCTAGGAAAAGCCTGAATCCTACGGTTACGGTGCTGGAGCCCAGTTTCCAAGGCATGCTGACGAGGCCCGTCTCGTACAGTAGCACAACCAGGTTCTGGGCTGAAAGCACCATTAGGCCCAGTGTTGCAACCGTTATTCCAACCAGCCAATGGTGGACCCTTAAGCCCCGTATTGAAAACTTGTAGTTCCTGCTCTTAATCCTGCTAAGAACCATTCTTGTAGCCTTGTCCATTGTCCAGAACACTGTGATAAACTGGGTGGTGTTGAAGAGCATCTCCGGGACGGCTACTGGCAACATTATTTGTGCGCTAATTCTGGCGAACATAGTTAAAAAGCTTTCTAAAGATATGGTGATTCTTAGGCAGATAAGTCTTAAACCGAGGAGCCTTGCCAGGAGCCGGCTAATACAACTTCCTATAGTATCTTTTCTCAGGCGGAACCTTTCTCTTGAGAAGCTCGCTGAAAACGTTGTAAAGCCATTCGTAGAAGCTTCTACCGAAACCATACTTCTCGTATCTTCTCATGGAGAAGTATACTCTTAGTCCTCCATCGAACATTATTCTCCCGATCTTTCTCATTCTGAACTGAAGCCCGTAGTCGTCACCGGCCCCTACTGCCGGAAAGCCTCTCATAATTATGAATTGCCTCTTTCTGAAAGCCGTGTTAGCGCCAACACTCATGTATATCTTAAACATGTAAAGGATTTTCACGAAAACATTGTTCAACTCTATCAGGAAAGTGTTTTTAAAATTCCTCTCTATCGGGGTCACAACGCCATACACCATCACGACATCCAAGTTGGTTTTGAAATCGTGAATTAGTTTCTCAAGCAGATTTGGCGTGACCATGCAGTCTGCATCGGTTGTGAAAACCAGATCCGCTTCAGCATTTTTCACCCCATCGTTCCTCGCTCCCCCGACCGTAGGGGTCTCCTGCACCACTATCTTGTCAGCATACTTTCTGCATATCTCCAGAGTCCTGTCTCTGCTCCCCCCGTCTACAATGATGATCTCGTAGTCTGACCTTGGTATAGTTTGCCAGCTTAGCGTTGTGAGCAGTTTCCCAATATACTTCTCCTCGTTGAACGTCGGTATCACTACAGATATTTTCTTGTTTCCCAATCCTGCTTGCTTAACCAAATAAAACGCGATATTTAAAAGTGGGTTGCCGTGAAAACCATGCTTTTCCCTGAAAAATAGCCTTAAAAATTACTTAACGCTGGAATGCTCAGGCATCTTTCTAACCTATTAATAAAAGTTTATAAAAACATTGTTTAAGGTAAGCGGTATGACGAGTGGTTATAAGAAGGCATTTTGGGTGAATCCCAGGCCCATTGCCGAAAACCCTGAGAAACACATTAGAGAAATAGTGGAAATGGGTGCTGACGAAATTTTCCTATTAAGCATAGATGGCGAGGGAGCCCTCTACCCAGCTAAGTTTTCCGTTGCTGCGAAGGAGGCTGCTCAAAAGAGCTTGATAGGAGACATTATTAGGGAAGCGAAGAGAAGCGGGTTAAAGGTTCACGCATGGGTGGTTGCTTTAAACAAGCCGAACAGGGAGCTGGCTGCTAAAAGGAAGGACTGGTTTGTTGTGAGTAGAGAGGGGAAGAGCTGCGTTGATAGCCCGCCTTACGTAGAAGACTATAAATGGCTTTGCCCCTCGAACGATGAGGTGAAGAGCTATTTCACTGGAACAATCCAGGAGCTTATGGAGACCTACGACTTGGATGGTGTTCATCTCGACTACATTAGGCTTCCGGATATTTTCCTCCCTGAAGCGTTGAGGGAAAGGTACGGGTTGGAGAGAGAGGTAGACGTTTACAGGGGGGAGTTCGACTTCTGCTATTGTGAAAAATGTAGAAACGGGTTTAAGAAGGAGTTTGGCATAGATCCCTTGGAAATAGGGTTTGGGTCGAGAAAATGGTATGAGTGGCACGCGTGGAGAGCTGAAAGGATTACTGAAATAGTTAGAAACTTCCATAGGACTGTGAAAAACTATGATAATACTATCGAGACTTCAGCCGCTGTTTTCGCGACACCAGGATACGCGTACAGGATTGTTTTTCAAAAGTGGTGCGAGTGGCCGCTTGACAGTTTTGAACCAATGATATACCACGAGTACTATGGGAAAAACATAAGATGGATT
>JAWCMB010000010.1:23001-26619 GCA_038850115.1 Thermoproteota archaeon | reverse complement strand
GGAGGGTGTTTCATGCGGCAAGATGATAGTCGCCGGAATCCAGTTCGAATTTTTAAGGAGCAGGAGGGAAGTGGAGGAAGCGATGAACGTTGCTTTGGAAAAAGGCTCGAATGGAATTTGCATCTTCCTATACCCGTTGCAACATCCTGAGCTTAAGGATGCTGTGAAAGAAGCGTTTTCAAAGTTCTAAACGCCATCAATCGACTATTCGGTAAAAAAGAATGTACAATGGTCGCCTAGCGGAGTCATCGATTCCACGGGTTTCCTGCATTCATGATCTAGGGATAAAAAGCTTTTAGGGTTCCAAGCCGGGTTATCCGCGAGAAAACATGAGCAGCTTTAAGGAAAGAATGAGGAGCAGGGAGGTTTTGATAGGCGCGATGATAGAGACTCCGGAGCCGGATGTTGCGGAGCTCATGGGCACCCTGGGTTTCGACTGGTTCTGGATAGACATGGAGCACTGCCCCCTTGATTTCAAGGATGTTCAAACGATTCTTCAAGCCGTCGGAAAGTCTGAAGCAGCAACCCTAGTCAGGGTTCCTTGGAACGATCCTGTTTATATAAAGAGGGCTCTCGACTTGGGGCCTACGGGTGTTATTGTTCCCTGGGTTAACAGTAGGGATGAGGCTGTGAAAGCAGTTATGGCCTGCAAGTATCCTCCGGAGGGGATTAGGGGCTGCGGCCCAAGGAGGCCAGTGTGGTACAGGGGTTTCACTGAGTATGTCAGGGAGGCTAATGAGAGCGTGGTGGTTGTTGTTCAAATAGAAACTGGTGACGCCTTGAGAAACCTTTGTGAAATACTTTCCGTTCCAGGTGTGGATGGTACGATGGTGGGCCCTGCAGACTTGTCTGCTTCCCTAGGCTACTTGGGCTACCCTGATGAGCCGGTGGTCGTCGAGGCAATAACGCGTGTAGCTGATATGCATAGGGGGACAGAAGTATGCCCAGGGATAGCGTCTAATCCTAAGGATGCTGCGAGGCACATGGAGCTAGGATTCAGACTCGTGAATGTAGGTAGCGACCTGGGATTGATGAAGATGGCTGCTGCTGAAACACTACAGGGAATAAGGGATTACCTGAAGACGCGACGCTGAACCGTTTAAGAGTCTTAAGCGAAACACTTCTGGCGAGCCCAGCTGGGTTGAACACTAGTCACGTGGCGACAAAGCTGTAGCTTCCGGAGAGAACTTGGTATACGGCGCAACCCTCCCTCATCCCGATGAACCTGACGCACTCGGCTTTCTCAGCAGGCTTCCCCTCTTCCCTCACTTTCGACGGGTCGGTTGCCGGAATGTAGACTAATGCTGACACGTTAGCTGGAACAGTTAGCTTCAGGTAGAAGGCTTCATCGGAGACCCGCCAATCCACGGAAATAGTTCCGTTAATCGACTCGTAGCTTGCGTGAACATGCCCCAGTTCTCTCAGCGGATGAGGCTTAATTAAAATCCGTTTAAAGCCAGCGTCTTCAGCGCTGATTCCTGCAACTGTTGAGAAGAGCCATTCGCCCACGCTTCCGAAGGCATAATGGTTGAAGGAGTTCATCCCTGGTTCATGTAGGCCTTCCTCCGTCATACTGTTCCAGCGTTCCCAAATAGTTGTTGCTCCAAGCCTCACTGGGTAAAGCCACGAAGGATAGGTTTCCTGCAGAAGCAGCCTGTAAGCAACATCGGTTCTGCTATGCTTGGTGAGTGCCAGCATAAGGTGCCGCGTCCCCACGAACCCTGTGGAAAGGTGCCAACCGCGTTCCTCAATATCCTTAAGCAGGTGTTGCAACGCGGTTTTCTCCAACTCTTCAGGAAGCAGGTTTAAATCCAGCGCTAAGGCGTAACAGGTTTGTGTTTCGCCCTTCACCCGCCCGTCTGATTGAACGTATTCTTTAAGAAACGCTGAACGAATATTTCTGAATAGTTCTTCAAAGTGTTTCGCGTCATCCGTTTTCCCGATTGCCCGCGCCATTTCAACCATAAGGTTGACAACATAGGCGAAATAGGCTGTTGCAAGCACATCTCGAGGGGTTTCAGACCCGGCTGGAACCCAGTCGCCATAACCTATTTCCGGCCGCAGGAAACCTTTACTGTTCTCAACAAGATAGTTAATGTAACGGGTCATCTTCTCGTAGTAAAGCCGGATTACCCGGGTGTCCCCGTATGTCCGCCAAACCACGTAGGGCACAATAATTCCAGCATCCCCCCAGCAAGGCGTGCCGAAGCCAGCGCCGGTTGCTGGTGCAACATCTGGGTAAGCCCCGTCCTCCCTCTGACTGTCATTCAGGTCAATCAACCATTTAGTCATGAAGGCCGAGATATCAGCAAAGTAGGCAGCGGTTCGAACAAAGATCTGCGCGTCACCTGTCCAACCCTGTCGTTCATCGCGCTGCGGGCAATCGGTTGGAACTTCAAAATAGTTGCCACGCAGACTCCAAATAATGTTCTGCACAAGCCTGTTTAAAAGCGAGTTTGAACACCTGAACTCTCCGTTTATCGGAACGTCCGAGTGAAAAACAATGCCTGTCAACGCGTCGATGGTTGGCTTACCAGGGTAACCAGTAACCTCGACATACCTGAAGCCATGGTAGGTGAAACGTGGCTCAAAAACCTCCTCATCAGCGCCCTTACAAACATATTCGTCGGCAGCTCGAGCTCCTCTCAGGTTTGCAACATGCAAAGTCCCGTCGGGATTAAGCACCTCTGCGAAACGCAGGGTGATTCTCTCCCCAGGCTTAGCGTTTCTAACCCGCAGCCTCACGACGCCAACCATGTTCTGACCGAAATCAAATATGAAGACGCCGGGGTTAATCTCCCTCACAGACCTGGCTGGGAGCTCCATTGCTTTTCTAACCGGCTCCCCGGGATGAGCCGTAAGCTGCAAATCCGCATCATCCACCAAGACGCTCTTCCAGTCGTTGTCTTCGAACCACGGCTCATCCCAGCCTTGGATTTCGCGCCTAGCATCATATGTTTCACCCATATAATTGTCGGCTCCAAGAATCGGCCCGTAGGCTGCTTTCCAAGTCTCGTCGCTGACCACGAGTTGGCGTTCACCGTCCGCATACTCGATCTCCAGTTGTACGAGTAGGCGTGGCCCGCGTCCAAACTTGTTCAGCCTACCCCAGCCCCCTTGATACCCGGAGTACCACTCGCAGTGCAGAACCACGCCTATCGCGTTCCCTCCGGAGCGAAGGAAACCCGTAACCTCGTAGGCACGGTAGTATGCACGTTTCCGAAAGTCAGGCCATCCTGGCACAAAATAGTCTTCAGTAACACGTTTACCGTTCAGCCGTAACTCACAGCTTCCCAGGGCACTTACGTACAGGAAGGCTTGCCTAACCTGTTTTCTAACAGTGAAACTTTTTCTTAACAATGGGAGTGGCCGAACATACGGAGGACCAGTGCTTAAAACCCCCCATGGTGCAACATTAAAGTCACCCAGCTCAAGGGCACTGCTCCATACAGCGTCTTCAAAATCAGGTGTTTCCCAACCCTCTTCAACTTGAGCAGAGGCTTTCCAGCTTCCATCAGTAACCAAGACTAAGGATTCACCGTCTTCAAACTCAACTATTATCTTTCCAAGCACACCTGCGGGGCCTCCGGTGTTAGTGGCTTTGATCGCGAAAACGTT